>CAYGXT010000013.1:0-18513 GCA_964353695.1 uncultured Myxococcaceae bacterium | reverse complement strand
ACCGGCCGCTTCGTAAATTTTCTGAAGATAAAGCGCCGTTCGGGCGGCGGCGTGCGCTGCGCCGGAGCGTACATGACACGCCATCCCCTTCGATCTAGCGTGCAGTGGCCCAAGAAGGACGGGCGACGGAGGAGAGGGAGGTGAGAACGAGGCGACTCGCGCTGACCCTACTGCTCGCGCTCGGCCTCTCCGGCGCCGCCCGCTCCGAGACGACCGAGGCCGTTAGCCCGCCGCCCGGCCCGCGGCCGATCCGCGTGGAGATCGGTTTCTATCTGCTGAACCTCGTCTCCGTGGAAGAACGTAGCGAGACCTTCGACGCCGACCTCTATCTCAACCTCCGCTGGAAGGATCCACGCCTCGCCTTCACGGTCCCAGCGTCGGGTAATGACGTCCGGATCTACCAGGATGACTCGGCAGCGGCGCGGCTCGGGGAGATCTGGTGGCCGAACCTCGAATTCGTGAATACCTCGACCCCCGAGGTCACGAACCGCTCTCTCTCCATACACGCGGACGGAACGGTCGACTACCGCCTGGGTCTCTCGAGCACCTTCCGCGCCAACCTCGATATGCGCAGCTTTCCCTTCGATCGACAGAGCCTCAGCATCCGGATCCAGAGCTTCGAGGGAGACCGCCGCGAGATCGTCTTGGAGCCGGATTTGGCCCATATGGGGTTCTCCGCAGACGAAAACTACGCGGACATCACCGTCAAGGGCATCGAGGCCGAGACACGCTCGTCGTCCGTAGCAGGCTGGAGCGAGGACTTCTCCGAGCTGCTGATCCACGTGAACGTGACACGGAGTCCGCGCTTCTATCTCTGGACCGTCTTCTTTCCGGTCAGCCTGGTGCTGCTGCTCTCCTGCACCATCTTCTTTGTGGACATCCAGAGCTTCCATAACCGCGTCTCCATCGGCCTGGCCTGCTTCCTGGCCTGCATCGCGACGCAGTTCGCCATGAGCTTCAACCTGCCGAAGATCTCCTACCTGACGCCCATCGACCGTCTGTTCCTCGTGGCCTATGCCTGCATGGCGCTCGGCGTCGGTGTGAGCGTGGTGGAAACCTCTCTCCTGCGCGGCCATCCCGAGCTCATCCGTCGTACCGACCGGCTCGCGAGCTTGGCCATCCCTCTGCTCTACGCCATGCTCGTGTTCTTCGTGGTGCTTCCCTGAGGCGATCGCCGCAGGGAGCAAGAGAAAGGGGGTTCGCATGAAGGGCTTCTGGCTCGGAGTCGGCATGACGCTGGCGGCGCTTGGGGTCGGAGGGTTCGCGATCATGGGGCTCGGCCTCGTACCCGTGAGCGCGGATGCCAGGCCCGGTGCCATCGAGAAGTGGCTGGCGGAACTTGCCCTGGATGCCGCCATCGAGCGCGCGGCGCCGGAGGGCGAGAGCCCGGTCGCGCCGACCGCGGAGGCCCTGACGAATGCCGCGACGCTCTACCGCAACCACTGTGCCGGCTGCCACGGGTCGCCCTCGACCCAGGACAACGTCTTCGCGGCCTCGCTGTATCCGCCGGCGCCGCAATTTCTCGGCGCGAAGGCGAGGAAGCACTCTCACGATTCAGACGGCGAGATTTTCGTCATGATCCGCGACGGCATCCGTCTCACGGGCATGCCGACCTCCACGCGCATGCTGAAGGAAGGCGAGATCTGGCAGCTCGTCACCTTCCTCAAGCATATCGACGAGCTGCCGCCGGAGGCGATCGCCGCGTTCGGCGCGCACTAGATCCAGGCGTAGCCGCTCAGAAGGGCCCTGCGAAGGCCTGCGTCACGCGGATCAGCGTGAAGCTGGCAAGGCCGACGAGCAGCGCAGCCGCCATGCCGACGGCCAGCGGCTTCAGGCCCAGCACTCGCAGCTTGGTGAAGCTGGTGCCGAGGCCAACGGCCGCCATTGCGACCGCGAGACACCAGGTTGCCACCGAGCTCAGCAGCTCGATCAGGCTCTGCCAGCTCCCGGTCGTGAGCAGGCCGAAGGGCCGCTCGCCCGCGTCGCCGATGCTGCGAAGCGCCGTCATGGCGATGAAGCCGAAGACGAAGAGCGGCACGATCTGCGAGAACGGCGCTGCACCTTTGTTCGTCCGAGCCCCATCCCCCCGGTGGTGCATCACGGCCATGAGCGGGATCACGCCCAGCATGAAGAGGTTGCGCACGAGCTTCGTCACGGTCGCGGTGTCGAGGGCCACGGTCGAGCCGAACTGCTGCGCATACAACAGCCCAGCGCCGGCCACCTGCGACGTGTCGTGGATCGCGGTGCCCAGAAAGAGACCGGCGAGCGTCGGGTTGCCCCCGAAGAGGCCGTGTGCAACCCACGGGTAGACGAGCAGTGCGATGAGCCCGAAGAGCGTGACGCAGCCGACCGCGTAGCTCACCTCGTCATCGTCGGCGCCGATCACCGGGCCCGTCGCGATGATGGCGGTGTTGCCGCAAATGCTGGTGCCCACGGCAATCAGCGTGCCGAGCCGGCGCGGCAGGCCCAGCGCGCGATTGATCCAGGACACGGCCACGAGGGCCGTCGTGATGCAGCCGAGCACGATGGGCGCGGCCACGAGGCCGATCCTCCCTGCGGCGGAGAGCGAGAGGCGGATGCCGAGGAGCGCGACGCCGATCCGCAGCAGCCGCTTCACGCACAGGCGCAGGCCTGCGTCGTAGACGAGAGGCAGGCCGAGCCCCTGCCGGATCGAGAGACCGAGCAGGATTGCAACCAGGATGCCGCTCACGGGGCTCTTCTCGAGACCGAGAACGCTGCGGCCGAAACCATGCGCCAACGCCTCGCCCACCCACGCGAGGCCGGCCGCGAGAGCGAGCCCGGGGAGGATCATGCCGGCGACACCGAAAAGCTGATGGGCGCGATCCTGCCAGCCCTCGCGTCGGGCCTGCTCCTCCCGGCTCTCTCCGGGATCCAAGATCGCCGGTAGGCCCTCGTAGCTATCGAGCCACCGCAGCAGCTCGGGGTTCTCGTACGGATTTCCCCGGCTCTCTCCGGCGATCGGCTCTGTCATCGCTTCCTCCGCAAGAAGGGAGCGCACACTTCTGGGGCCGCTCCGCGCGCGGAATCATGCTCCCGCGCGCGATTTTTCACCACTTACCAGGGCATGCCGTCGCCGAGACCGTGCAGCAGCTTCGCGCCCACGTCCTTCGCGTCGTGAACATGTTTCGGCGGCGAGTGGAAGGTCTCGTACGGCGTGCAGCGCACGACGACGCGGCCCTCCCGCTTCGCGCCCTCTTCGACGATCGGACGCACAGCGTCCGGCATGGGCTTTCCCGCCATCACACCCGCGATCTGCAGCATCAGGTCCACGACCTTCGTTGGCTCGGTCTCGATGCGCGCGTCGCAGTAGACCAGCAGATAGGTCAGCGGCCACTTCTCGTCGAGGATGCAAAGAGAGAGCTTCGGATTGCGGGCGATCGCCTTTGCCTTGGCCCGTCCGCCCATGGTCGAGACGAGGATGTCGTCGCCGTCCATCACGTAGTAGACGACCGACATGGAAGGGCCATGCTGCTTGCGTCCGTATCCAAAGATCGCAGTGCGGTGGCTACGCACGAACTCCCGGCGCTCTTGCTGGTCCATCGATCCCTCCGGCGGTTTGTAGACCCTTGAATCCTGGCCCGTAGGGGAGCACGGCGAGGAGCCCCTGGCAATCCGAGACGTCCTCTAGAACCTGGACCGGGGGGATCCAGCTGAAAGAGGAGAAGGATCCTGCTATCGGATGGCATGCGCGCGATGACGCTCGCGACTGCGGCACCCGTCGAGACGCGACCCCTACGCCTCGTCGAGAGAGCCCGGCCCGAGCCGGGGCCCGGCGAACTGCTGGTGCGGGTCGAGGCCTGTGGTGTCTGCCGGACGGATCTTCACGTCGCCACGGGAGATCTGGCGCCGAGGCGTGCGGACCTCGTGCCCGGTCACGAGGTCGTCGGCCGTGTGGTTGGTCTCGGGCCCGGCGCCCGCCGGTTTGCGTCCGGCGCGCGCGTCGGTGTCGCGTGGCTGCACCGGGCCTGCGGAGGCTGTCGTTTTTGCGTTCGCGGTGCCGAGAACCTGTGTCTCGCGCCGCGCTTCACCGGATGGGACGCTGACGGAGGCTACGCCGAGTACATGGTCGCGCCGGAAGCATTCGTGTACTCCCTTCCCGAGCGCCTTCCGGCTTGCACGCTCGCGCCTCTCCTGTGCGCGGGCATCATCGGCTACCGGGCATTCGCGCGGGCGAACTCGGGGCCCGGCGCGCGTCTGGGTCTCTTCGGGTTCGGCGGCTCGGCGCACCTCGTGATCCAGATTGCCCGCCACCGCGGCTGCGAGGTCTACGTGTTCAGCCGAGAAGAGCGCCACCAGGAGCTTGCACGATCTCTCGGTGCCGTGTGGGTGGGAGGGAGCTTCGATCGCCCCCCGCATCCACTCGACGCGGCGATTCTTTTCGCGCCGGCTGGCGAACTCGTGCCGGCTGCGCTCGCCGTGCTCGATCGCGGTGCGACCCTGGCTGTCGCGGGCATCCATCTCTCGGAGATCCCACCTCTCGACTACCAGCGCCACCTCTTCCAGGAGAGGACGCTGCAGAGCGTCACGGCCAACACGCGTGCCGATGGCGATGCCTTGCTGCGGCTCGCCATCGAGATCCCGCTCGTGACGCACACCGTGCCGTACGCGCTCGAGCATGCGAACGAAGCGCTCCTCGATCTCGAGCAGGATCGGATCCGAGGAGCGGCCGTCCTCGAAATCTGGGACGGGCACGGATAGTGTCGTCATCCGCACATCAAAGCGGACTGGATCCACGAGAGGGCTCCTCGTTGCGTCGCTGGCTTCGTCGACTCGGGATTGCGCTCGCCGCAGCGCTGCTGGCGCTCGTCGTCTTCCTCGTGCCAACCCTCTGGGGCAAGCCATGGTCGATCGACCACTGGTTCCTGCGCGTCACGGCCCAGGTCGCGCTCGAACATCCGATGCTGCTCTCGTTCGCGCGCCTGCTCGAGCCCTATGGCCTCGACTTCTACTCTGACGATCTCGAGGACTTCTCGGTGGACGCAGAGCGGCGGTTGCAAACGCACGCCGAGAGGTTTCGTGCAGAGCTCGACCAGTGGGATCCGGCGGATCTGAATCCTGAGCAGCGCCTGTCCGCAGACGTCCTGCGTTGGTTTCTCGACGATCAGCTCGCGCACGGCCCCTTCTTGTTTCACGACTATCCCGTGCGGCAGATAGACGGTCTCCACACGCTGTTGCCGGACTTCATGCTCAACATCCACCGCGTCGACTCCGAGCGAGCCGCGCGGAATTACGTGAAGCGCCTCGAGGGCTTCGGTCTCGCTCTCGACCAGATCGGCGAGCGCGTGCGCTTCCGGCAGGAACGGGCAGTCGTGCCTCCGCGCTTCGTGCTGGCGGCCTCGCGCCGACAGATTGCGGAGCTGGTGGCGCCCTCGTCCGCGGCGCATCCGCTGGTGACGCACCTCGACGAGGCATTGGCGGCGCTCGACGACGTGCCTGCAGACCGGCGCACGAAGCTGGTCATGCAAGCCCGTGCGGCGCTCGAGCAGGTGATCGTGCCTGCCTACGGTCGCCTCGATGCTCTGCTGGCCGAACAGGAGCAGACGGCCAACGACGACGCCGGTGTCTGGCGCCTACCCGACGGCGACGCCTACTACCGGACCGTGCTGCGCTCGCATACCACGACGAACCTGACGCCGGACGAGGTGCACGCCATGGGCCTGTCGGAGGTTGCACGCATCCAGGCCGAGATGCGCGGGATCCTCGTGGCGGAAGGCATCGATGCGTCCGACCTGCGTGGCGCGCTCCGACGACTCGCCCGCGACGAGCAATATCTCTATCCCGATACCGACGACGGACGCGCGGAGATCCTCGCCGATTATACAGCCATCCTGAAGGACGCCGAGCGCCGATTGCCGGACCTCTTTGGTCGGCTGCCAAAGGCAAGCGTAGTGGTGGAACGCGTGCCGAGCTTCAAAGAGAAGGGTTCGGCTGGCGCCTACTACAACCCGCCGTCCTTCGACGGTGCAAGACCGGGCATTTTTTACGCGAACCTGCGCGCGCCGCGTGAGGTCTTGAAGTACGGCATGCGCACACTCGCGTATCACGAGGCGGTTCCCGGCCACCATCTCCAGATCGCGCTCTCGTTCGAGCAGAGCGCGATTCCGTTCTTCCGGCGGGTCATTCCCTTCAGTGCATTCATCGAGGGCTGGGCGCTGTACGCCGAACGCCTGGCGGCGGAACAGGGCTTCGAACCAACGCCCCTCGATCGCATCGGCCAGCTACAGGCCGAGCTATTCCGCGCGGTTCGCCTCGTCGTCGATACCGGCATTCACGCAAGGCGCTGGACCCGGGAGCAGGCGATCGAGTGGATGCTCCAGAACACCGGCATGGGCGAGATCGAGGTGACCGCCGAGATCGAGCGCTACATCGTGATGCCGGGGCAGGCCTGCGCGTACAAGATCGGTCAGATGAAGCTGCTCGAGCTGCGCGAACGCGCGCACGTGCCGCTCGGAGCACGGCTCGGGGAGGGTGCTTTCCTGCGCGCGTTCCACGACGCGGTTCTCGCCAACGGTGCGCTACCGCTCGAGGTGCTCGAGGTCGAGATGGAGCGCTGGATCGCTGCGCAGCGCTGAGAGCTCGGCGGAGCAGGAGCGACAAGGACCGCCCGACGATGCTGCCCGTCTCGATCAAGTTCGAGCTCGCCGCTCACCTCGAGCGCGTACGGGCCCAGCACGAGCGCGACCTCGTGAGCGGCGCCGGCTGGGTCGGGCTTCCCGGTGCGCTCGCCAAGAAGATCCCTTCCGCCGCCCGCCAGTGGCCCTGGCAGTGGGTCTTCCCCGCCACGCGGCACTACATCGAACGCGAGACTGGCCAAAAGCGACGCCACCACTTGCACGAAACCGTCCTGCAGCACGCCGTGCGCCGCGCAGTCCTCGCGTCGGGTACCCCGAAGCGCGCGACCTGCCACACGTTCCGTCACTCATTCGCCACACGTGCTCGAAACCGGCAGCGACATCCGCACGGTCCAGGAGCTGCTCGGCCACAAGGACGTCGCCACGACGATGATCTACACCCACGTCCTGAACCGCGGCCCAGCGGCGCTTCATTTGTGGCGGGTTGCCGTCTCTCGGCATAGCGTGGTTGCCGTTGGGCGTAACGCTGGCGGCGCTGGGCCGCGCAGCTGATGCGCGATCCGTTGGCCAGACCGGGGAAAGTTAATGCCGGACTGTTGCGGGACGAGATTTGAATGAGAGTTCTACTTACGCCGGTTCAGGATGCGAAGGAGGCGTTGGCCTTCTTTGTCAACACGTGGCCCATGTACGTTCACGAGATTTCGGGCTTCGATACCGATTTCTACTCCCTTGACGATGTGGGACGCTGGCAGCCAGATCTTATTGGCGACTGGACTGGCGCGGTAACGCCATTCGCGAACCTGCGCGAGGCTCGCTCGGACAGCGACTCGGGGCAGCCGTTTCAAAGGTCGTTCGTGATATCTAGTGACGGGAGGCCGGTCGGTTTCGTTTGCGTGGGCGCCGCTCCGTTCAAGTACATGCCCGAGGACGCAGACTTCATTCTCTCGGAATTCTTTGTCCAGCGCCGACACCGGGGCACCGGAGTCGCGGAAGAAGCGCTCCAGCTGCTGCTGGCGCAATACCCCGGGCGCTGGTTCCTGCGCGCTATTCACGACAACATCCGGGCGATACGGTTTTGGAGGCGAGTCCTTCCGCGTGCTGCTGTGCATCAACTCCGAGAGAAGATTGAAGGAACCGACGTGACTTCGCGCTTCACTACGGGGCGCACGCCATGACCGATCGCTGGCTAACAAGACGCTGCAGCTGAGCGTCGATGCGTTAGGCGCCAAAGAATGAGTCACCGAGGCTTCACGCTCGAATGCACCCCGGATGCCTTCCGAACAAAGGCGCCTCGGACGAGCGGCCTCCCAATCATTCGAGCGAATCACAACGAGGTGGATCGCTGCAAGCGTCTTTGGTCGGACGTAGGCGCCGGATTCTGGACGGAGCGCTCTCGGTGGGGTGACGCGCGATGGCTCAAGCACCTTCAGCAGCCGAATATCTCTTTCTGGGTCGCATTGTTGTCTGATGAAGAAGCAGGATGCTTCGAGCTAACTCGATCAGCCCGCGGCGCAAAGATCGAGGGCTTTGGTTTACTTCCGTCGTATCGGAGCCGAAGACTCGGTCGCGATCTGCTCACTGCTGCGACCCAGCAAGCCTTCGCAACCGGAGCACGAAAGGTATGGCTGCACACGGCAACAGACGATCACCCCAATGCGCTTCCCAACTATTTGGCGGGAGGCTACCGCATCGTACGGGAGCGAGAACTGAAGAACCCGCTTCCTTCTACCGCAGGACGCACAAGGGAAAGCGGTCGAGAACGTGGCGCTTAACAAGCCGATGAAGCTGACGGTCGCCTTTGGCGCCCGCAGCTTATCGGCGATCCGCAACACCAGGGGGCACGATGCTAAGCGTTTCAATTGAGACTGCCACGCTTCTCGCAAGAATCGCGTTCGTCGTCGGCGCCGTCACCGATGGGCTCGCCGTCTTCCCAATGCTGTCTCGCCGACTCGGTGCGGCGCTTTTCGGAGGAGACGCCTCCCGCAATTCCTCCGAGTATCGCTACGCGATGGGTATTGGGGCGTCACTCATGGCGGGCTGGACCTTGCTCCTCTTCTGGGGCGCCGCCAGCCCAATCGAGAGGCGAGACCTTCTGTTGCTCACCGTGTTTCCGGTCATAACAGGTATTGTGGTCGCCACAGCGCTCGCTGTTCGCCGTGGCGTCATTCGTTCGACCCGCGCGATTCCGCTCTGGATACACCTCGGTTCCGTGAGCCTGTTCTATGTAGCGGTGTACCTACTCGCGAGTCCGTTCGCACACTGAGGCTGTGCTTTCCGGAGCGTTGCATAAGGCGCTGCGCCGACTCGAATCGTGGTAGGATCACACGCGACCGCAGCTTGGCGGCCATCCGTCGGGCGTCATGACATTGTTCGCAAAGGATTCGATCATGAAAACCGATGGCGCTTCGAGCAAGCCGCCCAGCCGCTTCTTGACCATCGATGCCAAGCCGCATCGAATCACGGTCGATGTCGCATCAACTGCGATCATCGTGGTGGACATGCAGAATGACTTCGGAGCCGTGGGTGGAATGTTCCATCGTGCCGGCATCGATATTTCGTCGATCCAGAAGACTGTGCAGCCCATCAAGAGAGTACTCAGTGTTGCTCGGTCGGCCGGCATTCCCGTTATCTACCTAAAGATGGCGTTCAAACCAGATCTTTCGGATGCCGGACCACTTGATAGCCCAAACTACACGCGGCATTTGCTGCTTGGAGTCGGAGAGGCTGCTCAGTCGCCGAATGGTGCTTCGAGTCGCGTGCTGATCAGGGACACTTGGAACACTGACATCATTTCGGAGCTTCAACCAACGGCCGACGACATCCAATTGTACAAGCACCGATTCAGTGGCTTCTTTCAAACAGATCTGGACACGACGCTCCATAGTAGGGGAATCAAGCACCTGATCATCACGGGCTGCACGACCAGTATCTGTGTGGAGTCAACGATCAGGGACGCCATGTTCAGAGACTATGCGTGTGTGCTGCTGGCCGACTGCGCAGCCGAACCCATCGGAAGCGACTTTCCGAGAAGTAATCACGATGCAACTCTTTTGGCGGTTCAGACCTTGTTGGGATGGGTGTCTTCGTCAGACGAGTTTGTAAAGTCCGTTCTCCATCAGTAGCGGGATACATGCGCTTCAACCCGCGCGGCTAGTCGCTAGATGCCTAGCGCGCCTCTGCGATCCGCTGCCCCAGCCTCGCCAGGTGCTCCTTCGCGGTACCGAGCGTCAGCTCGATCTGCCGCGACCACATCGTGTAGCGGTGAATCGGATAATCGACGTCGACGCCGATGCCGCCGTGCAGGTGCTGCGCGGCGTACGTGACGCGATGGCCGCCTTCGGCCGCCCAGAACTTGGCGATGGAGACGTCGTCCCCGGCGTGCTCGCCGTCGGCGAGGCGGCTCGCAGCGCGCCACATGGTCCAGCGGATGCACTCCACGTCGATGAAGGCATCCGCCGCTCGCTGGTGCACGGCCTGGAACGCCCCAATCGGCTGATTGAACTGCTCTCGCTTCGAGGTGTAGTCGGCCGTGATGCGGAGCGCGCGGTCGACCAGGCCGACCTCGATCGCGCACAGGCCCACCGTTGCGCGGTCGAGGAGCCAGCCGAGCGCATCCTGCCGCCCGCTCGTGCCACCGAGGAGGTCGTCCTCGCCCACCACGACGCCCTCGAGCGTGATCCGGAACTGAGGCTCATGGCTGGTGCCGCGCTGGCGCTCGAGGCTCACGCCCTTCGCCTGCGGATCGACCAGGAAGAGCCCGACGCGGCCGCCGGGGAGCGTTGCGGGCACCAAGACACGCTCGGCAAGATGTGCGGCGGGCACGCACGTCTTGCGGCCATCGAGACGGAAGCCCGAAGTCGCGCCGGACGCGGCCGAGCCCGAGGGGTGCGCGAGCGTCGACACGTGCGTGGGATCAGCGCTTCCGGGCTCGATCAGGGCGGCCGTGAGGATGCACTCGCCGCTCGCTACGCGCGGAAGGAAGCGCTTCTTCTGTGCAGGCGTGCCGAACTCGGAGACCGGGAGAGCCCCGAGTGCGAGCGTCGGGTAGACCGGCACCGGCGCCACCGTACGGCCGACCTCGACGAGCAGGATGCAGAGCTCGAGAAAGCCAAAGCCGCTCCCACCATGGGCGTCGTCGATCGCTACTCCGAGCAGGTTTGAGCGGGCGAGCTCCTGCCAGGTCTCGCTGTCGAACCAGTCGGGCCCGGCCTCGAGCTGCTTCAGGCGATCGTGGGTGATGCGATCCTCGAGAATCTTGCGCGCAAGCTCCCGCAGCGAGTCCTGGTCTTCGGTGAAGGCAAAGTCCATGGCTGGTTCCCCTAGCGCCGGTAGTGGGGCATGCCGAGCCCCGCCATGGCGATGATGTCGCGCTGCACCTCGTTGGTGCCGCCACCGAAGGTGAGGATCAGCGTCGTGCGGTACATGCGCTCGACGCGGCCGGCGAGCAGGGCTCCCGGCGAGCCGTCGCGGAGCTGGCCCTCCGGCCCGAGCACCTCCATCAGCATCCGGTAGCCCTCGACGTAGAACTCGCTGCTCATGACCTTGGCAGCCGAGGCCTCGGCCATCTGGAGCGAGCCCTTCGTCATGGCCCAGGCCGTGCGCCAGTTGAGCATGCGCAGCGCCTCGAGGGTGGCCCGGATGCGTCCGAAGCTCTGCTGCACGTAGGCCTGATCGATGACGCGGCGGCCGTCTGCGAGCTTCGTCTCGCGCGCCCAGTCGCAGACCTCTTCGAAGAGGCGTTCGAAGGGCCCGACGGCAGACAGAGCCACTCGCTCATGGTTGAGCTGGTTCGTGATCAGGGCCCACCCGTTGTTCTCGCCGCCGACCAGGTTTGCCACGGGAATACGTACGTCATTGTAGTAGGTGGAGTTGGTACGCACGCCGCCCATGGTCTGGGTGGGCGTCAGCGAGTAGCCGGGGGAATCGGTCGGCACGATCAGCATGGAGATACCGCGATGCTTCGAGCCGTCGGGCCCCGTGCGTACGGCGAGCCAGATGTAATCGGCAAAGTCGGCCAGCGAGGTGAAGACCTTGCTGCCGTTCACCACGTAGTCGTCGCCATCGCGCACGGCCTTCGTCGTGAGCGAGGCGAGATCCGTACCCGCAGCCGGCTCGGAATAGCCGATGGCAAAGTGAACCTTGCCGGCAAGAATGGTCGGCAGAAAACGCTTCTTCTGCTCCTCATTGCCGAACTTCATGAGGGTCGGACCAACGGAGTTGAGCGTGAGGAATGGCAGCGGGTAGCCCGCACGCTGCACCTCGTCGGCGAAGATGAACTGCTCGATGGGCGACCGATCGAGGCCGCCCCACTCGCGGGGCCAGGCGATGCCGAGCCATCCGTCGCGGCCCATCTGCTGCAGCGCGGCTTGGTAGAGCGGCCCTCCGCCCTCGGAGCCCTTCACCTCCCGCACCAGCTCCGGCGTCATCATCTTCGCGAAGTACGTCCGCAGCTCGTCGCGCAGCGCCCGCTGCTCGGACGTGTAGTCGATGTGCATGGCTTCTCCAGGCTCAGATGGCGCGCTCGCGGCCCCGCCAGTAGGGGTCGCGAAGCTTTCGCTTGTAGAGCTTTCCGTTGGGGTCTCGTGGCATCGAGGTCGTGAAGTCGATGGACCTCGGCGCCTTGTACTTTGCCGTACGCTCGAGACAGAAGGCGAGGATCTCGTCGGCGAGAGCCGGCCCCGGCTCGACGCCCGGCGCCAACTCGATCACGGCCTTCACCTGCTCGCCCCAGTCCTCGTCGGGGATCCCAAAGACGGCCACGTCGGCCACCTTGGGGTGCATGAGAAGCACGGACTCGACCTCGGCCGGGTAGATGTTGACGCCGCCCGAGATGATCATGTCGGCCTTGCGGTCGCAGAGAAAGAGGTAGCCGGCGTCGTCGAGATAGCCGATGTCGCCGACGGTGAAGAATCCCTCGCGACGACTTCCCTCCGTCTTCTCTTTGTCCTTGTGATACTCGAAGCTCGCCTGACCGAGCTTCATGTAGACGGCGCCGATCTGGCCCGGCGTGCAGAGGCCCCCCTCGTCGTCGAGAATCCGGATCTCGGAGCTCGTCCAGGCGCGCCCCACGGTGCCCGGCCGCTCCAGCCACTCCTGCGGCGTGACCAGCGTGCCACCACCTTCGGTGGCTGCGTAGTACTCGTAGATCACGGGTCCCCACCATTCGAGCATGCGGCGCTTCACGTCCGGCGGGCACGGTGCCGCCGCATGGACCATGTGGCGAAGACTCGAGACGTCGTAGCGGCGCCGCACCTCGTCGGGAAGTGCGAGCAGCCGGTGGAGCTGCGTCGGCACCATGTGGCTGGTCGTCACGTGGTACTTCTCGATCAGGCGCAGCGTATCCTCGGGCGTCCAGCGGTCCATCACCACGACCGCATGGCCCATGTGGAGCGAACAGGTCGTGAACATCAGCACGGCTGTGTGGTAGAGCGGGGAGCCGCAGAGATGCACGTTGCCCGACTCGGGCTTGATGCCGAAGAGGCCGAGAAAGCCCGTGTACAGACCTGCAATGAGATCGGGATCGATCGGGACGAGCGCTCGGCGAACTCCCTTCGGGCGCCCCGTGGTGCCCGACGTGTAGTGCATGACCTGACCCGCAGAGCGATCGGTGGGCAACGTCTCGGGCTGCCCCTGCGTGAGCTCGGCGAAGGGACGGAAGCCGGGCACGCTGCCGATCGCGAAGCGCCCGCTCGCCGGAAAGCCGAGTTCGTCCGCCGCCGCCTTGCAGGCCTGCCCGAAGCGCTCGTGAACGAAGAGCGCCTTCGCCTCGCAGTCACCGGCGATATAGGCGATCTCGGGAGCCGTGAGGTGATGGTTGATCGGCGTGATGTAGAAGCCGCCCTGCAGCGCCGCGAGCTCGAGAGCGATCACCTCCATGCCATTTGGCAGGACGGTCGCGAAGCAGTCTCCCCTGGCGAGGCCAAGGGCGCGCAGGCCGTGTACGATGCGGTTGGTCTCGGCAAGGAGCTCGCCGGCCTTCATCTCGCGCCCCTCGGGCGTGACGAGGGCGAGGGCCTCGGGGCTGCGCTCGGCGTGCCGCCAGAAGCTCTGCGACATCAGATCTCCTCCTTCTCTCTCTCGATGGCAAGGGCCTTCGCCCAGGGATAGTCGGCCTTCCCGGCCGGTGAGCGTTTCATCTCTTTGATCAGGTGCAGAGCGCGCGGCGCTTTGAAACCGGCGATCAGGGTCTTGCAGTGCGCGACCAGCACATCGAGCTTCGGGGTCGTGGCACCAGCGCGGGGCTGCACGAGCGCGGTCACGCGCTCTCCCCAGCGCGCATCGGGTACGCCCACGACGATCGCATCGAAGACGTCGGGATGCTGCTTGAGCGCACCCTCCACTTCTTCGGGAAAGATCTTCTCGCCGCCACTGTTGATGCAGCCGGAGCCGCGGCCGAAGAGCGTCACCGTGCCATCGGACTCGGGCCGCGCGAGGTCGCCCGGAACTACGAAGCGCACGCCGTCCACGTGGAGGAAGGTCTTTGCCGTCTTCTCGGGATCGCCGAGGTAGCCGAGCGGGATATGGCCCTTCAGCGCGATGCGACCTACGCGACCGGATCCGGGCGCGATCGGCTGGAGCTCCTCATCGAAAATGACCATACGCTCGTTCATCCGGAAGCGGATGCCACCCTCCTTCGTGACGCCGCCAGCATCCATGCCCTGGGAGCCGATCTCCGACGCGCCGTAGTTGTCGAGGAGAACGAGCTTCGGGAGCAGCGCCTTCAGCTGATCCTTGACGCCCTGCGAGAGGATGGCGCCGGCGGAGCCCACGATGAGGAGTGAGGAGGTGTCGTAGCGCGACGGATCTTCGGCGAGCGCCTCGGCCAGCGGCCGCGCCATGGCGTCGCCCACGAGCGAGAGCGTCATCACCTTCTCGCGCTCGATGATCTGCCAGACCAGGTGCGGGTCGAAGCGGGGCGCGAGCACGGCCTTGTACCCCTGGAGCATGGCGATCAGCGTGCCGAGCTGCGCTGCTCCGTGAATCAGCGGCGCCGCGGTCATCATCGCAATGCTTGCCTTCGCCTTTGCGCGCTCGGCCACCTCTTCGGGTCGTGCGGGGGGCGGGCCCATTGGGTTGCCCGCCATGAGGCAGGCGTGAAAGGCGTCCTCGTGGCGCCACATCACGCCCTTTGGCATGCCCGTCGTACCGCCGGTATAGATCACGTAGAGATCGTCGTCCGAGCGCTCCGCGAAATCGCGTTCCGGCGACGAAGCGGCGAGCGCAGCCTCGAACTCCGTCGCGTTCGCAAGGCTTGCCTTGGCCTCCGATCCGTCCTCTACGACGACGAAAACATCGAGGCCCGGAAGGCCCGAGACTGCGTCTGCTACGCGCGTCGAAGCGGCCCGGTCGAAGAACAGGGCCTTCAGCTTCGCGTCGCGGCAGAGATAGCGGAGCTCCTCGGCCATGTAGCGGAAGTTGATGTTCGCCGGTACGGCCCGCAGCTTGAAGGCCGCGAGCATGGCCTCCATGTACTCGGTGCCGTTCTGCAGGTAGAGGCCGATCTGGTCGCCGGGGCCGACCCCTTGCGAGGCGAGGAAGTGCGCCAGTCGGCTCGCGCGCTCGTCGAGCGCGGCGTAGCTGAGGCGGCGCTCACCACAGACGAGGGCAACGCGGTCCGGAACCGCGTCGGCCACCGATTCGATCAAGTCGGCGATGTTGTAGTGCATGCGCCGCTCCTCAGGGTCGATCGCTCGCAACCACCCACATGGCGAAGAACTGCGAGCCGCCGCCATAGGCATGGCCCAGCGCCCTGCGTACGCCGTCCAGCTGATGCGCTCCCGCCTGCTCGCGCACCTGCATCGCGGCCTCGGCAAAGCGAAGCATGCCGGAGGCGCCGATCGGATTCGACGACAGCACGCCTCCCGAGCAGTTGACGGGCATATCGCCGTCCATGGCGGTCGCCCCCTCGTAGGTCATCTTCCAGCCTTCCTTCGGCTCGGCGAAGCCCAGGTTCTCCATCCACATGGGTTCGAACCAGCTGAAGGGCACGTAGATCTCGGCCATGTCGAACTCTTTTCGCGGGTTGGTGATCCCTGCCTTGCGATAGAGCTCGGCGGCGCAGTCGCGGCCGGCGCGCGGGTTCACCTGATCGCGGCCCGCGAACATGGTGGGCTCGCTCTTCATGGCCGTGGCATGGATCCACGCGGGCTTGCCGGGAGTGCGCGCCGTCGCCTTCTCGCTGGCGAGCACCATGGCGCAGGCGCCGTCGGAAGAAGGGCAGGTCTCGAGGTAGCGGATCGGATCCCAGAGCATGGGGGAGCTCGCTACCTGCTCGAAGCTGATGCCCGGGAAGACGAGGTGCGCGTACGGGTTCCGGAGGGCGTTCGTGCGATCCTTGAGGGCCACGCGGATCCCGGTGTCTTCCGGTGCTCCAGAGCGGCGGATGTAGGCGCGGATCAGCGGTGCGAAGTAGCCGCCGGCCCCGGCGACGACGGCCTGTTGAAAGGGGATCTTCACCGTCAGCGCCCACATGGCGTTGCTCTCGCTCTGCTTCTCGTAGGAGACGGTGAGCACGCGTTCGTGGATGCCGGCCTGCACCAGGCTGGCGGCGACGATGGCAGTGGAGCCTCCCACACTGCCTGCCGTATGGACCCGGAGCATGGGCTTGCCGGCGCATCCCAGCGCATCGGCGAGGAAGAGCTCCGGCATCATCACGCCCTCGAACATGTCGGGGGCCTTGCCGATCACCACGGCGTCGATGTCCGCGAACGTGAGCTCCGCATCCTCGAGGGCGCGCAGCGCCGCCTCGCGCACCAGGCCCGGCATCGAGACGTCGATACGTTTGACGTCGTGCTTCGTCTGTCCAATGCCGACGACTGCGCAGCGCTCCGCCACGATCAGGCCTCCATCACGCAGACGAGGTTCTGCTGCAGACAGGGCCCCGAAGTCGCGTGGGCGAGCGCCCGGCGCGCATCGCCCTCGTGAATGCGCCGTGCCGCCTCGCCGAGCCGGATCAGTCCCGCCACCATCAAAGCGTTTGCAGAGAGCGCGCCGCCGGACGGATTCACCGACAGCTTCGGATCGAGCCGGAGCGCATCGCGCAGGATCAGCTCCTGGTGCGTGAAGGGTGCGTGGAGTTCGGCCACGTCGAAGCTGCCCGCGAACGCACCCGCCTTCTCCGCGGCGATCTCCGTCGAGCGCGAGCGCGCGAGGTTGCGCGCGCCCAGGGAGTGGCTCTCGATGCGGTGGTCGATGCCACGAATCCACGCGGGTCGCCGACACTTCTTCTTCGCGAGATCGCCCACCGCCAGCACGATCGCCGCAGCGCCGTCCGTGATGGGGGGGCAGTCGTGCTTGCGGAGCGGCGACACGAGATAGGGCTCGGCCAGAAGCTTCTCGATCTCGAAGTCGCCCCGGAGCTGCGCTTTGGGGTTCGCCTTCGCGCTGCGGCGACTGCGGGCTGCAACCTCGGCCATGGCACGCTCCGTCGCGTGGCCGCGATCGAGGAGCACGCGCGCCTGGAGTGCGGCGAGGCTCACGGCGTCGGGCCAGAGCGGCGCCAGATAGTAGGGATCGAGCTGCAGCGTCAGCACTTCGGTGATGTCCCCCATGGACGACTTGCCGAAGGCGTAGACCAGCGCCGAGTCGGCCTGGCCCGTCTGGATCTTCACCCAGGCCTCGTAGAGAGCCCAGGCGCCGTCCATCTCGACGTGCGACTCGTTGATCGGCGGCCACGGGCCCACGGCATCGATGCCGCTCACGAAGGCGAAGGGCTGGCCCGCGATGTAATCGCAGCTCCCCGAGACCGTGAAGTCGATCTCTTTGCGCCCAATGCCTGAGGCCTCGATGGCTTCGGTCACCACGGGCATCAGCATCTCAACCTCGTTGCGGTCGAGCTCACGCCGGACGTTCGGCACCTGCGCGAAGGAGACGATGGCGACGTCGCGCATCGCTACAGGTGCTCCTGGTACGACTCGAACGGCGCATCCGGCTCGCCCAGAGGCTTGAAGTACCGGATGCTCTCGAAGGTTGGCGCGAGCTCTTCCTTCGGCACCCAGACAGCCTGCACGCGCATGCCCATGCGGACCTCGTCGAAGGGGCATTCGTGGACCAGCGCGAAGAACGGGATGTCGGCGCCATCGAGCAGGATATGTGCCGCCACGAAAGGCGGCTTGATCGAGAGGCCCTCCGATGGAATGCGCACGATGCAGAAGGTCGTGACCGTCCCCTTGTCGGAGACCTCGACCTCCTCCTCGGTCGGAACGCCGTGGGTCGGCGACGCGCCGCGCGGCGGCACGTAAACCTTGCCCGTCACCGGGCAGCGCTGGCCGAGAATCCTGCCCTCGGCCAGACCGAGCAGGAAGCGTGACGTCGCGCGTCCCGCCCGGTAGACGTACTCGAGCCGGATGGGGGTCGTGATGCTCGTCACGATTTCGGTCATCGCTCCTCCTCCGGCTCGAAGCAGGCGATGTCGAGGATTCCGCCGACAGGCTCGTCGCGGAATCGGGCCCGGACGCGCATGCCCGTCTTCATCCGCGATTCGGTGCCAGCGTCCACCACATGCAGCAGCGCCGTGTCGGCGCCATCGAGATGAATGAGTGCCCAGCCGAAGGGCCGGTCGAGGGGATGCTTCGGCCGAGGGTGGGGCACCCAGGCCCAGGCCGTGACTACGCCGGCGCTGCCGACCTCCACGAACTCGCCCACGGACTCGCCGGTCTCGGGGTCGTACTCGTGCGGTGGCACCAGCACGCGGCCCGAGGGTGTCCGCACACCCTCGATGCGGCCTTCTTTGAGCGCACCGAAGAAGCGCCCGATCACGGGGCCGACCGAGCGGCGGTAGGCGTACTCGAGGACGTGCTTGGCTTCGCGCAGCTCGACGGTCACGAGAGCCTCGACATCGAGTGGGCCTTCGCACGTGCGGCTGGCAGCCGCTGCACTGCGGGGGAGGACGAAACGTTCATCAGCGACGCAGCAGTGCGCA
>CAYGXT010000012.1:16743-18851 GCA_964353695.1 uncultured Myxococcaceae bacterium | reverse complement strand
CCTCCCCTCCGATCGCGGCGCCGGCCGCGAAGAAGGGGTTGTCGGTCGGGGTCGTGCCGTCCTCGTTGAGGCGCACGATGATGCCGGAGAGGTGAGCGTTGTCGGGCGCCGGCCCACCGAGGGTGTCGTCGACGCGGAGCGGCGTGAGGAACGGACCATTTGGCAGGTTCTGCATCCAGCCACGGCGCCCCTGGTCCCCCATGAACAGGTAGAGCTTTCCATCGGAACCGAATCGCAACACGCCACCGTTGTGGTTGCCGCGCTCGGCCGCGTTGGCCGTGCCGTCGTGCCCGGTTACGCTGAGATTGTCCGTCTGTCGTGCGCGCAGCATGATCAGGTTGCGGTCAAACGTGAACGTGCCGGTCCGGGAGTTCCACACGAAGCGATCCACCCGGTTGCCGAGCAGGGGTACGCTGGCGACGTCGGTAGTGTCCAGCCCCGTGCTGCTCTCCGTCCAACGGACGTAGGCGAAGGGTGTCGTCGGGAAGTTTGGGTGGAGCACCATGCTCAGCAGTCCGCGCTCGGAGTTCGAGTTCACGGCGAGGTCGAGCGCAGGCTGCGGCTGGATCACTCCGTTGATCACCCGCCTCGCCTGACCGGAAGCCTTCTCGAGAACCAGGAAGTCCTGGGCACTGCCCAAGAATACGATCCCGATCGGCTGATCGAGTCCGGCGCCGAGCACCGTCGTGATTTCGAGGGTCGTGTCGAGAACCTTGAGCGGCGTCGTATCCGACCGAGCCGGGCGCGCATCCCCCGCCAGCGCGACGAAGGCGAGGAGCGCGAGCAGCATGACCTGGCTAGCACGCCGCGAGGCTCCGAGCACGATCAGGCCGGCCGCGACGAGGAGCAGCGAAGCGGGCTCGGGGATCGCCGGTGCATCGAGGTTCACATTGTCGACACCGAGTTGGAAGGTGAAGACGTTGTCCACCTCACCGAAGCGCAGACGCAGCGTCTGACCTGTGTTGGCGGCGAACAGCGAGGACAGATCCGTCGCATAGGTCGTGTAGCCCGAGACGAGCGGGTCTCCGACCTGGGTCTGGAACACGTTCAGCAGCACGTCCGAACCCGCGACGCTGAACGGATCCGAGCCGGCGCGCAGGATGTCCACGCGGGCCTGCTGGTTCAGCGCCGGCGTCGAGAAGTCCAGGGTGCTCGGGGTCGCAAATGCGTCTGCGCGGTTCCCCACGAAGAGGTCGAAGCGGAGCGACGCGGTGGTCGGTGACGACGGCACCACGAAGTCCTGGTAGAGGACGTGACTTCCGGGTCCCTCGGCGTCCGTCATGGCGGCCTGCGTCGGGTCCGGGGGTGCAGGGACCGGGCTTCCGGAGACCGGGCTCGTCGTGCCGTTCTGTGCAGAGAACGTACCGTCGCTGCCGAGGGTATCCGCGCGCGTCCAGCCGGCAAATCCGGACTCGAACCCGCCATTCGTGATCAGCGGGGCAGCCCGCGTCGGCGCCGCCGCGCTGGCGAAGAGCACGAAGGTCGCTGCGAGAGCGATTCTTTCGAGGCGATGAGAGGCGTCCATGCGTCGTTCTCCTTGATGGCGGGACCAATATCGAAGCTGTCGTTCAAAGCCCGGGCGCGCTGCAGGGGATGTGACCGGCGCAAGGAAGCCCAGACGGTCCGGCCGGTTTGAAGAAAGACTTCTTCAGGATCGCCAAATCGGCGAAGTTGACGACGTTGTCCCCGTTCAGGTCGACGACCGGGTCGTTGCCAAAGAATGCGGACTTCATGCGCGCGAGATCGCCGAAGTTCACGACGCCGTTCTCGTCGAAATCCGGATCGCAGGCGTTCCCGAAGCCGTCGTGATCGGCGTCGAGCTGGGTCGGGTTCGGGACGAGCGTGCAGTCGTCCCCCACATCCAGGATCCCGTCTCCGTCGGTGTCGGCCAGCGCGGTGACGTTGTCGACGCCGAGGCTCGCAACGATGCTCGGCCCGGGGATCGTGCCGTTCGGGCTGTGGGAGATCCGAAACATGGTCGTGTTCGAGAGAGCCGCGCTCACGCTCCCGACGACTGCCGTGAGGTCCTGCGGAAGGATGGGAAACACCACCGAGGTCCAGCCGCTTCCCGGCAAGAGGACGATCGGCTGCGTCGAGATGGCCTCGTT
>CAYGXT010000012.1:0-16643 GCA_964353695.1 uncultured Myxococcaceae bacterium | reverse complement strand
GCGCTTCGCAGGCCCTGAGACCTCCGCTCGCCTGCGGCTCCGCGCTTTGGCGGCGCGCTTCGCAGGCCTGAGAGCTCCGCTCGCCTGCGGCTCGCTGCGCGCTTCGCTTGCCCTAGACCCAGCGGCGAACCGATCGTTTGTACTCGAGGTAGGCGCCGCCGAACTTGCGCTCGAGGTAGGCCTCCTCGTGGCGGATCGCAATCGCGTAGATGATGACGAGCACGAGCGGGGTCAGAGCGATGATCCATCCATTGGCCAGACCGACGCCGATGGCGATCTGGAGCAGGGCCATGCTCACGTACATCGGGTTGCGCGTGAATCGGTACACACCGGTGGAGATGATCTCTGGCGTTGTCTTCCACGGCTTCGGATCCTGCCCTGTGCGCTTGAACAGACGGAAGGCTCCGGCCATGAGTGCAAGGCCGAGCAGGGCAGCCGCAGCGGCCAGGACGATCCGCAGACCGGGTGCGAGCTCGAGACGAAGGCGTAGCACGAACGCGTGCAAGAGAACGCCAGCGATCACCGCTCCCACGTAGACCAGGGGCGGCGGAAACCGGACTGCTGCGCCATCGCGATCGGTTTGATCCATGCGCGCAGTATGCCAGACCGTCCAGATCGGGGCCCGAGGCCCTGTTCACCATGGTCGATCGTCGTGTTCATGATCCCGATCCGGGTGTTCACGGTCCGCCGATCTCGGCGTTCACGATGATCCGAAACAAGCACCCTGAAGCATTCGGTGGTGGCCCTCAACTATGAGGCTATCGGTACACACCCGCTTCCCCCTACGCGTACCCGATTGCGCATGACGTGGACGAGTCAAACCAACAACCTAGACTTTGGGGAGTGTTTAGCCCTCCAACGTGCTTCCCCGCAGTGCGGGGACGGCGGTGGGAGAGGGAGGCACCATGGACTCAACCGAGAGACGGACGCTCCGCACTACCGGCCTCACCTCGATCGAGATGCTCGTCGTCATTGCGATTATCGCCGCCCTCTGCACGATCCCGAGCCTACCGATTTGTGCCGCTACTCCGGCCGAGGAGCAGGCATTCCTCGCGACGTACAAGACGGCGTTCCAGGCCAAGGACGAGAAGACCCTGCAGTCCTTTCTCTACACGAAGGATGCTGATCCCACGGTGCTGGAGTTCTACAAGGCCATGCAGTCGAGCGGCCTGGGGGGCAAGGTAACGCGGATCGAACTGCTCCCTCTGTCGCCTGAGGACGAGGAGGACGCAGCCAAGATCAAAGACTCTCCGGGCGGGAAGGTTCGCCTGCCGCTCGCGCCGACGAAGAAGCTCGTTCTCGAGGTCACGGATGTCAGCTCCAACGGCTCGTCGACGAGTACCAGCGAGTGCTTCGTCGCCGAGATCGGCGGGAGGCTGGTGGTACCCGTACCGGCTGCGGTGAAGTAGGGGTGACCGAACGTCACTGCACCGCGCTTCGAGCACAGTCGTGCTGGTGAAAGATTCGGTGCCGTTGTGGCCAAGTGAGTTTGGAGCAATCTTCCGTGCCGGTGCAGCGTTCGAAAGCCTCCGATCCCTGTTCGCTCGACGCGCGAGACCTGCTCGAGCGGCTGCGCCGTCGTGAGCTCTCTGCGCGCGAAGTGATGGTCGCGCATCTCGCGCGGATCGAACGCATCAACCCGCAGCTCAACGCGATCGTCGCGCTGCTCGATGGTGACGCTGCGCTGGCGCTGGCGGACGAGGCCGACACACGCTTGCTGCGCGGTGATCCCGTCGGACCGCTGCACGGTCTTCCGTTCGCATTCAAGGACATGCAGCCGGCCGTCGGCTTTCCGTGCACGATGGGCTCGCCGATCCTCCGCAACAATCGGCCGCTCGCGGACTCAGTGTTGGTCGAGCGGATCCGTCGTGCGGGCGCGCTCCCGATCGGGAAGACCAACGTGCCCGAGTTTGGACTCGGCTCGCACACCTACAACACGGTGTATGGAACGACGCACAACCCGTGGAATCTCGAGAAGAGCGCGGGTGGCTCGAGCGGTGGCGCGGGCGCCGCGCTTGCGGCCCGGCTGCTGCCGCTCGCAGACGGCGGCGACATGGGCGGCTCGCTGCGCAATCCCGCGAACTTCAACAACGTGGTCGGCTTCCGGCCCTCGCCGGGCATCGTGCCGAACGCACCGTCGTCGCTGCCGTTCGGGAGTCTCACGGTCTCGGGTCCGATGGCGCGCACGGTGGCGGACGCTGCCCTGCTGCTTTCGGTGATCGCCGGCGCCGACGCGCGCGATCCGGCGTCGCTGCCGATCGACGCGGCCCGCTTTGCGGAGCCGCTCGGCCGCGACTTCACTGGCGTGCGCGTCGCGTGGTGTCCGGATCTCGGCGAGCTGCCGCTCGACCGACGCGTGCGCACGGTCCTCGAAGCGCGGCGTGCCGTCTTCGAGGAGCTCGGCTGCATCGTCGAGGAGGTGCAGCCCGACCTGCGCGGCGCCGACGAAGTGTTCTTGACGCTGCGCGCCTTCTCGGTTGCGGCGCTGCTCGGCGCGCTGCTCGAAAGCCACCGCGATCAGCTCAAGCCCGAGGCGATCTGGAACATCGAGCAAGGGCTCGCGCTTTCGGGTGTCGACGTGGGGCGCGCGATGACCGCGCAAGCAGCGCTACTCGACCGCATGCGCCGCTTTTTCGAGCGCTACGAGTTCCTGCTCTGCGCGGTCAACCAGGTGCCGCCCTTCGACGCCGCGCTCGATTGGCCGAAGGCGATCGAGGGCGTCGCGATGGAACACTACATTGCGTGGATGAAGTCGGCATATTGGATCACCGCGACGCTGCAGCCGGCCATCTCGGTGCCTGCGGGCTTCACCGCGGAGGAGCTGCCGGTTGGCATCCAGATCGTCGGTCGCGCGCGCGACGATCGGGGCGTGCTCGAACTCGCGCACGCCTTCGAAGCCGCGACCGGTTTCGGAAGGCGCCGCCCGCCGCTCGTTATGGGCTGGTGCTGTTGCTCGGAGGCGGCCACTAGGTAGTCCTCGAATGCGGGCAGCCGCCCGCGAGAAATCATTGCGGGAGAAGATCCGCAGCTGCGCGGCGAGATGTACGTCACGCGGTTCGAAACGTTCGTGCTCGATCGAGCACATGATGATGTGAATCGAAGTCGCTCGCTCCCGTGAGCCGGGAGCATGATGCCGGCGCTCAAGAGATGTTCGCAACGGTGAAGTGGGCTTCATCGAGCCCAATGGGCTGCGCAGCGCCCAGCGGCGGCATGAAGAAGTGTGTGAAGTCGGGAAATAGTCGCGCCGTGTTCGATCGTCGAAGTGTAGAGTGCTCCGAGGCGGGGGTGACAATATGGAGGAACCTCAGTGAAGGTGATCAACACGACCCAGTGGAAGATTAATGGAGGCCATCTGCCGGAGTTTCTGGCAGTAGCCGCAGAGTATAAGAAGATTCACGAGCGTCTCGGTGGAAACGTGCGCATGTGGGTACCGCTCGCGGGCGGACAGCCGAGCACGGTCCTTTATGTCATCGAGCACGCCGATATTGCGGCGTACGGCGCCTTCATGAAGAAGCTGACCACGGATGTCGACTATCAGAAAGCCTTGAAGGCCACGCAGGAGCGGCAGCGGGTCAACCCGATTGCCGAGATGACCGCAAGCACACTGCTCTCGGAGCCGTCGATTCCGAGCTAGACGTCGCCGCGCTCCACGCGCGAAATGATTCTTTCGACACACGCCCCGGCTCCGGTCGGGGCGTCGTCGTTTCCGGGATCGCAAACACGCCCGCTTCTTCTTCCGACCTGTCTGCTAGCGGAGCCGCTCCCGCAGTGTCTCGAGCTGTGAGCGCGTGAAGATTGCGCTCACCGGCGCCTTGCCCGCGGCTTCGCGCACCGCGGCCATGCCGCCCTCCTCGCGGTCCACCAGCACGACCACCTGCGCGACCTCGAGACCCTCTTCGCGACAGGCGGCGATGGCCAGCAGCACGGACTTCCCGCTGGTGACCACGTCGTCCACCACGGCTACGCGGCTGCCTGTCTGTGCGCAGCCCTCGATCCAGCGCCGCATGCCGTGCTCCTTGCGCACCTTGCGGACGCTGAAGAGCTGCACCACCGGCGGGAAGAGGAGCGAGGTGTAGACGATGGCCTGCGCCACGGGATCGGCGCCGCGTGTGAGGCCACCGACGGCATCCGGCACGACGCCGTGACGACGGAACTCGTCGAGGAAGGCGCGGCCGATGAGCGGCATGGCGTGGGCGAAGGCGGTAGTGATCTGACAGTCGAAGTAGGTCTTGCTGCGGCGGCCGGAGGTGAGGACGAAGTAGTCCTCCTCACGCGCGGCTTCGAGAAACGAGCGACGGACGAGGATCTCGGCGAGATCGGCGTTACGCAGGGCCTTGGGATCGGCGACGGGCTCGGAGGAGGGGCTCATGCCGGAAGATTCAGGGGCCTGCGCGCGCTACGCAACGCAGGAGCGCGCGCTCGAGCGCATCGCGCTGGGCGTCCCCAACGCCCGGCGCTCGGAGCCCGGCCCGCAACGTGCGCCGGATCTCGTCCTCGTCGAGCCCCTCCGGCAGCGTGACCAGCGCCGCGGCGATGCGGGATCCGATGCGGGCAAGGGCAGGGCGCGTCACGGCAGCCAGATCCGGGGGAGGGGACGCAGCGCGCGGTGGCCCTGCGAGCACGCCCTCCTGGATCGCGCTGCCCGCGTCGATCTGGGCCTGGAACAGGCCCCTCACGCAGGGCTCGGGAGGAGCCGGTCGCCCTACAGCAGCGGCCGCCGTCCCTGCCTCGGCGACGGCGCTCTCCAGAACCCGTGCCTCCTGCGCCGGATCGCGGACCGGCCTCCCCGTGGCTCGCTTGGCCTCGGCGACGAAGGGCATGAGAAGCAGGCGCTCGTCGAGGGCGGCGACGAGCGCGGGGAGCGGGGCCGCCGTCGCCGCGGGGCTGGCCCCCGGCAGCCAGCGGGAGCGGAAGGATGCCAGCGTCCCGTCGGCCTCCTTCGCAGCCAGCCAGGCGTCGAGCTCGGCCGCGAGCGCTGGCGCCTCGGCGCGTACCAGCCAGGCCTTGCGATCGTGTGTGAACGGGCCGAGAGCCACGAGGCCTGGCGCCCGCTCCTGCCAGGCGCTTGCCTCGAGGGTGTCGGTGACCGCCGCATCGGCACGCCCTGCCACCAGCTCGCCCAACACGGCCGCGTTGTCGGGGAGGGCGCGCACGCTGGCCAACAAAAATCGGGCGCGGGTGGCGCGCTCGAGATGACCGCCGGCGTTGACAGTCAGCGTCGTGCCGGGGCGGTCGAGGGCGTCGAGCTTGAGGCGAGGCTTGCTCTCGCGGACGAGCAACACCGCGCCGCTCTCGACGAGAGGCGCGGTGAAGCGCCCGACCAGGCTGCGGTCGGGCCGCACCGTGACGCCGCTCATGGCGACGTCGAAGTCTCCCGCGGCAAGGCGCTGCTCGAGCTCCGGCCACGCGAAGCGAACGATCTCGAGCCTTCGTCCGCGATCGGCGGCAAAGGCCCTGGCCAGCGCTACGTCGAAACCGTCGAGAGGGGCAGGCCCCTCCGGGTCGAGGCTGAATGGGGCGTAGTCGCCGCTGGTGCCTACGCGCAGCCTCGCAGGCGATTCGGCGCGGCTGGCCGTGGCCGTCAGCAGGATCAAGAGGGCTGCCGCCGCGCGGCCGGCCCTTCTTGCGTTCTGCCCTCCGGTTGCCCCGCTGCGCGTCATTTCCTACCCTTCGGGCCTCCACGGGGCGAGGCTTCCTTCCGCCTCTCCTTATATTTCTTCGGTTCGAGGTCTCCTGCCATGCTCTCCCTCGACGAAATCGATGCGGGAACCCGCGTCACCCACAAGAACACCGGTCTGCGCTACTCGGTCGTCGAGCTCGGCGATGACGAAGTGCTGCTTTCGCCCGAGAGCGCCGACCTCCAGGATCTCGTCGTCCCGATCACGCTCTTCCGCGAAGAGTTCATCGCGAGCGATCGCTATAGCGTAGGCCGCGGCCGCAGCGGCGGTGGCCGGCGCTCTGGCACCGGCGCAGGCAGCCCCCCGCGCGTCGCGACGGGACCGAAGTCGAAGGGCCGCATCAAGAAGATGGTTCGAGAGCGGGGCTTCGGATTCATCCGCGGCGAGGACGGCAAGGAAGTCTTCTTCCATCGCTCCGGTCTCAACGGCGGCGAGTATGACACGCTCAACGAGGGCGACGTCGTCGAGTATGTCGTCCAGGAAGGCCCGCGCGGCCCGCGCGCCGAAGGGGTCCGCGCCGCCACCGTCGAACCCGCGTAGCCTTGCCGCAAGACGGCGCCGAGATCGTCGGCCCCACCTCGAGCTTCTTCGTCTCGCAGCGCCTGCGGCTCCACTTCGTGGATTGGGGCAACGAGCAGGCGCCGCCCTTGGTGCTGGTCCACGGCGGTCGGGACCATGCGCGGAGCTGGGATTTCGTTGCTAGGGAGCTTCGCCGCGACTATCACGTGATCGCGCCAGACCTTAGGGGCCACGGCGACAGCACCCACGCCACCGGCGGAAACTACGCCATGAGCGAGTTCGTGCTCGATCTTGCCCGGCTGCTCGAGGCGCTCCCGGGTGTCCCGGTCTCGCTCGTCGGCCACTCGCTGGGCGGCGCGGTCGTGCTCCAGTACGCCGGGGTGAATCCGGAGCGCGTGCAGAAGGTGGTGGCGATCGAAGGGCTCGGACCGTCGCCCGAGTTGAGGCAGCGCCTGCTCGCCGTCTCCGCGCCCGAGCGCATCCGCGCGTGGATCGAGGAGATTCGTAGCCTCGCGGGCCGGTCGCCGCGGCGCTACGCGACCCTCGAGGAGGCCGCGAAACGCATGCGCGAGGAGAACGCGCGCCTCTCGCCGGAGCTCGCGCTGCACCTGACTCGATACGGTGTCGCTCGCAACGAGGACGGCACCTTTTCCTGGAAGTTCGACAACGCGATCCGCGGCCGGTCTCCGACCCGTCCCGACTTCGGGGAGGTCGAGGCGCTGTGGTCGAACATCCGCTGCCCCGTGTTGCTCGTGCGCGGCACCGAGAGCTGGGCCAGCGACCCCGAGAAGGACGGGCGCATGCACCCGTTTCGCGACGCCCGTCTGGCCAACGTGGAGGGCGCCGGGCATTGGGTGCATCACGACCGCCCGTCCGACTTTTTGCGCCTCGTGCGCGCCTTCCTGTCGGGGCCCGATCAGGGGTAGTAGACGTAAATCGCGTCGGCGACGCAGGCGGGCTTGGCCTGCCCCTCCAGCTCGAAAGAGAGCCCGAAGGTCGCCCGAGCGCCGCCGCCCGGCAGCTCGCGCACGTCCTTGAGCTCCGCTGTCATGCGCAGGCGAGCCCCTGCGGGCACTGGCGACGGAAGCCTCATCTTGTCGACGCCGTAGTTGACGCCCATGCGCACCCCTTCGACACGCACCACCTGCGGCATCAGCGAGGGCGCCAGCGCGAGGGTCAAGTAGCCGTGGGCGATCGTGCCCTTGAAGGGCGACTCGCGCTTTGCGCGCTCGACGTCGCAGTGGATCCATTGGTGATCGTTGGTGGCGTCGGCGAAGAGGTTGATCTGCTCCTGCGTGACGGTCACCCAATCGGAGACTCCGAGGCGCTTGCCGACGAGGGGCTTGAGCCCGTGGATCCCGGGCACGATCGTGGGGTTGGGCATTCTTTCTCCCGCCATGGCAAGACTACGGCGCCTCTGCACATCTGCGCAGCCCGTCCAGCGAGCGCTCGAGGCCGCCGCGCAACATCCGTGCCAGCAGCCATCCCGTGCCCGGGACGAGGGGCCGGAAGTGCACGCTCCAGACGACGCGCGTGCCGTCGCCATCGGGCGTCAACACGATCTCGGCGGCATGCTCGCGGATCGGCGCTCCCTCGACCAGCGTGTACTCGAGCCGCTCGCCCGGCTTGAAGGCTGTGATGCGCTCGTCCACCGCCATGCCGGAGGCCCTCACCGTGCGGATCGCGCCCACCCCGTCGGGATCCGGAGCGCCCGCACGGCGGCGAATCACCTCTCGCACGGGAGCCCACTTCTTCATGCCCTCATGGTTGGCAAGCAGGGCCCAGATCTTCTCTCGCGGCGCGGCGATGCTGCGGCTGACCTCGAAGTGGATCACGGCTTCCTCCTTGCACAGGGCCGACCCGCTAGCGCGGCACGGGCGTCGTCGTCGTTCCAGAGGCTGCGCATGGCGCGCGCAGACTAGCACCGGGGCTCCAGGCTTGCGGCGTGCGGGCGTCGCGCGAGCCATCCTGTCCACCCGATGGAGACTTCCTGGACGAGCATTCGGGCCCCGTCCGGAGCGGAGCCTGCCGGCGTTCGCCTCGCGCTTCGCTACGACCCACGCCCGGCGCCGGGCGCCGGGGGCGTTGAGGCACTCTATGACGCCCTGCTCGCGCACGTTGTCGCGGCCGAGGCGAGCGGCGTCGACCTCGTATGGATCTCCGAGCGCCCCTTCGTACCGGGAGCGCAGATTCCTGCGGCACTGCCCCTTTGCGCCGCGCTGGCGGTGTGCACGCAGCGTGTTCGCCTCGGCGCCGGCCCTCTCGCGCTCCCGCTCTACCATCCGCTGCGTGTCGCGGAGGATGCCGCGACCCTCGACGGTCTTTCGGGCGGGCGCATCGAGCTCGCCCTCGGGCTGGGCGGCGCGGGCCAGGCCTTCACGGGCTTTGGCGTGCCGAGCCGTGGCCGTGGGAACCGTCTCGAAGAGGGCATCGCGCTGATGCGCGCCGCCTGGAGCGGCGAGCCGGTGTCGTTCGATGGCAGACACCATACGGTGTCGGATGTCAGCATCTCGCCGCGCCCGGTACAGAGGCCGGGTCCGCCGCTCTGGGTGGGCGCTACGGCCAACGCCGCCGTATGCCGTGCAGCGCGTCTGGGAGCCGGGCTGCTGGCCACCAAGACCGTGGCGATCGAGGGCTTCCGGGAGGAGCGCAGGGCTCTCGGTCTGAGGGGACCCCCACGCATCGCACTCGAGCGCGATGCCGCCGGCGCGCTGGCCGCCGGAGGGCGGGACGAGCTGGCGCACCTGCTCGAGGTGGCGCAGGAAGTCGAGGCCTTCGATCTCGTGATCAGCGCCGAGCTGCCGCTCGGCCCAGGCTGGATCGAGGCCCGCCAGATCGACGCCCTTCTGGAGCTGCGACTGAGGCTGGCGGAGCGGGCCGGCGGCTAGAGAGGGCCTTCCCCCCGTCCGCCGAGCGGCAAGGGAGGGTTCAAGTCCGCTGCGGGGAGACCCGATCCTCAATTGCCGACGGGCCTTATCAGTCTGAAGACCTGCCGCGTGGACGGAGAGCTGCGTGCCGAGACGTCTCTTGATCGCCGGCCATTCTCGCGAGGGCCTCGAGCTCCTGCCGGTTCTCGAGGCGAACCCCATGGTCGAAGTCGCGGCGATCTTGACGGAGGATCCGTCCGCGGCCCGGGACCTCCTCGCAGCCATCGACGTCGACCTGGTACGACGCTTCGCCCCCCTGCTCACGCAGGACATCGAAGCCGCCCTTGCCAGCCCGGGTCTGGTGGCGGTCATCGATGCCGACGCGCCGCCACGGGTACGAGAGCGCCTCAACGGCAGCCGCGGCCTCCAGGTCGTGACGCCCGGTCTTGCACGGACTCTCTTTGCCTTCGGCCCCGTGAACGCATTTTCCAAGCCGGACCTGCTCCAGATCCTGCGCGAGATCCTGCTCTCCGCCGAGCTCACGCGTGACCACCGCAGCGTGCTTGATCTCGTCCTGCAGGTCGCGGTGGCGGCAACGGGTGCGGATCGAGGGTCGCTGCTCCTGTGGGACGAGCATGCCGGTGTGCTTCGCGTCGCGGCAGCCCTCGGAATCGAGGAGGAGCTGCTCGAGAAGATTCGCGTGGCGCCTGGCGATGGCATCGCCGGCCGCGCGTTCGTCGAGCGTCGTGCTCTCCTTCTCCACGGCAAGGCCGACCGCCAGCGGTGGCAGATCCTCCGCGAGCGCGACGACGTCGAGTCGGCCATCTCGGCGCCGCTACTGCATGGCGCGCGTGTCCTCGGCGTTCTCAACCTCTCCCACGCGAAGCGGAAGAGCCAGTTCGACGAGGAGGATCTTCGCTTCGTCGAGGAGCTGGCGCAGCTCGACGCACGCATCCTGGCGCGTGCCGACGAATTCGGCCGGCTCCTGCGCGACTCGCAGCTGAACCGCCTTGAGGCACAGCTTCGAAGGGCGCTCGCCGGGTCGGAACCCCTTTGCGGCCGCCTCCACGCATCCTGCGCCCTCGTCGCCGAGAGCCTGCAGATCCGCGTGGCAGAGCTCTGGCTTTCTGATCCCGAGACGGGAGCGCAGTCGCTTCGCGCAACGTCCAGGAGCTCCAGCGCAGCGCTTTCCCGTCCGGGTCCGGAGATCGTTCATACGGCTGCTGCAGCCTCGCGGCCGGTCTGGCTTGCCGGATCGGGACCGGACGCAGCATTTCGCTGCGCGGCGCTGCCGCTCCTCTCCGGCGGCGCGTCTATCGGTGTGCTCTTGCTCCAGGGGGAGCGAGATCCGAGCGAAGAGCACCTCGAGGAGCGCTGGACGTGCGCGGCCCGTGCGCTCGAGGAAAGTCTGAAGGACGCGCTCATCGCGTCGAAGGCGAGGCTCGCGTCGCTGCGTGGCGTACGCTTGGCCGAGGCCATGGTGGCGTTCTCCAGCTGCCGTGTCGCGCGCGAGCTGCACGATCTGCTGGTCACGAGCGCGCTCGTGCTGCTCGACGCGGAGGATGCCGTGCTGCGGCTCCGCCACGACGGCTCGAGCCGCTTTCCGATCGTCGCCTGGAGCGGAAGTGGGGGCTGGAGACGGCCGCCGATGGCCGAACTCGAGCGCAAGCTCGCCGCCGAGGCCGCACGCAGTCGTCGGGCGGTGCGTACGGCCGCAGGCGGCGGCGGCGCGGAAGGGGTGCAAAGCAGCCCGCTCGCGACGACGACAGGGCTCGTTCAGCCGCTCCTGCGCGAGGGCTGGGTGGCGGGAAGCCTGTGCGTTCTCGGCAAGGCCACGCAAGTGCACTCGTTCGGCGAGAGCTTCGACGTCGACGACGAGATTGCCCTCGGCCAGCTCGCGAGGTACGCCCAGATGGCGCTGGCTGCCCTGGGCGATGCCGCGGCGGTGCAGCTCGTGCCCGCTCCCCCTCCCGATCGCCGCGCGCTCCGCGAGCGCCTCGGCATCGAACTCGCTCGCTCACGCGCACGAGGCCACCGCGTGGTCCTGGTCGAGATCGAGATGCCGGGTCTCGGAATCTCGAGCGAGATGGGGGCGGAACCCGTCGCGCTTGAGGTCGCGGCGAGCCTGCGCGAGAGCCTGCGTGAGTTCGACCTCGTGGCATGCGTCGGCCCGGACCGGTTCGCAGCGCTCGTGCCAGAGCCGGAGGAGGAAGTTCCGGCGCTGCTCGCGCGCCTGCACGGCGCGCTGCGCGACGTCCTGGCGCGTGCGGTCCAGACCACACCGGGCCCCTCGGTACGCATGGGCTACGCCGTCTTCCCGGACGACGGGGGGGACGTCGAGGAGCTCGAATCGCGAGCCTCCGAGCCCCGCGTCGAGGGTTCCTAGCTTGCTCCGAGGCCGCGGCGGCTGCCTGGCGTTCCAGCGGAAGGGGCCCTAGGCTCCGCCTCCGGTCGGTTTCCCGCGTGCCCCCGTGAGAGGATCCCCGACTCCGTGCTGCTCCAGCTCTTGCTGCTCCTGGGCGCCCTGCTCGGGGCTGTCTCCCTACTCCCCCTGCCTTCGAGGGCCGACCCGGCGGAGGCCTTCGTATCGCGGGATGGTCGCTTTGCCGCGGCGTTCCCGGCCGAGCCCGTGCGCGAGCGCTCCGGCCGGGATACCTGGGCGGGGTGGATGGAGGAGGGGAGCTACGACCTCGAGAAGCCAGGCCTTCGCCTCCGGGTCGAGTTCCACGACGTGCCCCACATGGCGACCTTGGTGCTGCCCTCGGCCATGATCCTCGAGCTGGCGAAGGAGGGAGTGCTCGACGATATGAGGGCCCGAGCCGCGTCCGAGAAGCGCGTCTCGCTCCACGGCCACCCCGGTCTCGCGCTGAGCTACGTGCCGGGTGAGCGCCCCGACACGACGGAGCAGACGCGCCTGTTCCTCGTGGGCTCGCGCCTTTACGTCGCCTTCGCGAGCGCCGACCAGCCCGGAGAGCCTCAGGAGGCTGCGGCGCGCTTCCTCGCCTCCTTCGATGCCTGGGAGGCGGGCGATGCCGTTGCCACCCTGGCTGGGAGCGCAAGCGGAGGCATGTAGACTGGGGTGTAGCGTCTCCCTGTCCCGGGAGTTCGCTCTCGGAGGCCCTCGATGCCCGCCCGTCCCCGTCTCGCAACTTTGCTACTCCTCGTTCTCGCAGGTTTCGTCGGTTTCGCAGTCGCGGGCCCGCTCCTCTACCGATCGGCCATCGGCCTAGATCCCTCTGCCTTTCCGGCGGGCGAGACCTTCCAGACCATCGGCCGCGCTCTGCTGCCGGAGCTCAACTTCACCGTGGCGGGCGTCATGCTCGCCCTCGTGATCCTGCTCGGTGTCGCGCTTGCGAGCTTCTTTGCCGTGCGCGCTGCCGTGCGCGCGAAGGTCGCGGCCACCGACCGCGAGCGGCGCAGCTTTCTCACGGGCGCGGCGTCGGGCGTAGGTGCGGCTGTTGGCACGGTCGTGGTCGGAGCGGCCGCTGGCGTGGCAAGGGCATTTTACGGCGTCGGCAACCAGGGTAAGGGCTGGGCGCCCGTCGGGACCGACATCTTCGGCGGAGCCGTCGTGAAGACCGATCCCAATCCGAAGGACGAGTGGAAGGGAAGCCGCATCCGCGCACATCGAAGGCTCGGCCGCACGGGCTGGCAGGTCTCGGACATCGTGCTCGGTACGGGGCAGATCCGGGGAGAGAGCGGCGAGCAGGTGGCGCGTCTCGCTCTCGAGCGCGGCGTGAACTACTTCGACACTGCTCCCGACTACTCAGGCTCCGGCAGCGAGCAGGCCATGGGCCGCGCGCTTGCGAGCGTGCCGCGCGATCAGGTCTTCATCGCCACGAAGTTCTGTACGCCCAGGGGCCACCTCCCGCCCGAGGCGAGCGTCGCCGCGTACATGGAAACGATCGACGGCAGCCTGCGGCGCCTCAACACCGAGCACGTGGACCTCGTGCACATCCACTCCTGCGACGAGATCGAGCGGCTGCTCTCCGAGAACGCACACGAGGCTTTCGATCGCCTGAAGCAGCAGGGCAAGGTCCGTTTCCTCGGTTTCTCGAGTCATACGCCGAACCTGGTGCAGGTGGCGAACCAGGCCATCGACTCCGGCCGCTTCGACGTGATGATGCTCGCCTACCACCACGGCATCTGGCCGCAGATCCCCGAGATCATCGCCCGCGCACACTTGGAGCAGGACATGGGCGTGGTGGCGATGAAGACGCTCAAAGGGGCGAGGCATAACGGTCTTGCCGAGTTCCGCGGCCAGGCCGATGCCTACTCGCAGGCGGCCTTCAAGTGGGTGCTCTCGAACCCCGACGTCTCCTGTGCCGTGATCTCGTTCTCCGAGCTGCAGCACGTGGACGAGTATCTCTTCGCGTCGGGACAGTGGCTCAGCAAGAAGGACGTCGCGATCCTAGAGCAGTACGACCGCCAGATCCTGGGGAGCTACTGTGCGCCGCACTGCGGGGAATGCCTCGATCGCTGCCCCGAGGGCCTGCCGATCCACGACGTGCTTCGGCATCGGATGTACTTCGAGGATTACGGCGACGAGAAGGAGGCCATGCGCCTGTACGGAGCGCTGGAGAAGAACGCGGCCGCCTGCGCGTCATGCAGCGCACCCTGCCTCGGGAGCTGTCCGGTTGGGATCTCGATCCAGGAGCGCATGGCCGGCGCGCACCGGCTGCTGACGTTCTCCTGAGAGCCTGAGAGCGGCTCAGCCCTCTTCGCGTGCCACGTCCTGGCGCGGGATCTCCTCGCGCCGGATCGCAGCGACGAAGGCCTGCAGCAGCGCACTCCGGACGAGCTTGCGTGTGACGCCGCCGTAGACCTTGCGGAAGGCCTTCAGCGGAATGATGCCCTTCGCCATGGAGCGGTGGCCGCCGCCCACGCCGAGGCCCTCGACCACTGCGCGCACCACGTCGCCGGCGGCGCGCACGTGGCCGACGTTTCGAACCGAGAAGACGAGATCGGAGCCCACGATGCCGGCAGCGACGGCCCACTCCGCGCCTTCGGCCTGGAGTGCGAGGTCGGCGACCTGCGGGATTACGTCCTCGCGCACGCGGCCGAGTACGAGCAGATGCACGTTCTCCTCGACCGTCGATCGCGTGAGGGCACGGCCGAGGGCGCGCAGGTCCGCCGTCGGAAGAGCGGGTCGCTCGATGCGGCGGAGCAGCGCCGGGCTGTGCTCGGAGTGGACATAGGCGAAGGCGTCGATGTCGCGCGCGCTCGTCTCGCGGCCGAGGAGCTGCGTGTCGCTCTTGATCCCGTAGAGCAGGGCCGTCGCGAGCTTCGGATGCAGCTCCAGCGCCACCGCGCGAATATACTCGGTCAGGATGGTCGAGGTGGCGCCGTAGGGTGGGCGGATGTCCTTCACGAGGGCATCGTAGCCGCTGCGTTCGGGGTGATGATCGACGACGACGTCGATGTTGCGCAGCAGCGGCGAGACGTTCTCGCCGAAGACGGGCGGCTGCACGTCGAGGAGGGCGAGCGCGTCGAACTCGTCGAGATCCTGCGGAGAGATCTTGCGCACCTCCATGCCGAGGGCGTGCACCATGGCTCGGTTCTCGGGGCGCATCACCTCGCCGAAGGAGACGAGCGGCGCCGTCGTCCGGTTGCGACCGAGCAGCGCGCGCAGGGCGTAGCCGGAGGCGATGCCGTCCGGGTCGGGATCGGGCTGGAGCAGGATCGCGATCTTCTGACGCGCGCCGAGCACCCGGCGGATGTCCATGACGCGCTGCAGGTTGTTCAGGTGCTCGAACTCGTCGTCCACGTCGTCGCGGATCAGAGAGCGGAGCCCCGTGCTGCGAAGACAGCTGTGCTGCGGGAGGTCATTGGCGGAGAGGCCATCCGAGAGCACGAGGATCGGCGCGCCGGCTGGACCGGCCTGGGCGACGGCCGACACGGCCGCGCGCACGAAGGGCGCGTCCTCGGAAACCAGGGCGAAGCCGTCGCCTTCCTTCGCGTTCAGCTTCTGGAAGGCCTCGGCCGAGAGCCCGCCTGGAAGGGCACGGAAGCCCGCGGGCCGCGCCCGCGACTCCTCCTCGCGTGGCACCCAGAAGAGTTCTTCGTTCTCGGCCGCCCCGATCCGGGACCACAGGCGGGCCAGTTCGGCGCCGTCGCAGACGATGATCCGGCGTGCCACGGTTCGAGAGTCTAGCCAACCCCCGCGCTCCCGCGCTCCCGGGCGCCTATCAGCGTTCGACCAGCGCCAGGTAGGCGGCTGCCTCCAACGCCGCGAGTGCTGCGATCGCGACGACGACGCCGCCGACCGGGCCGAGACGGCGGCGTCTCAGCACCGCGACGACGCCTCGGGCGCCGAGCGCGGCCAGCAGCACGACCGCGGTGATCGCGAAAAGATTCCGGTCCTCGAAGGAGAGCACGAGGAGCGGCACCACGTTGGTTGCAATCACCCCGACGGCGACGGCCAGCACGGGCCAGAGCATCGAGTCCTCGAGAAACGGGCGTAGCAACGCTTCCAGGCGCTCCTCCGTCGAGGTCTCGGAGTCGGTAGGCCGGCCTTGTCCGTCTTCCGGCATGCGCTGGGGAGGTACCAGACTCACACGCGGCGTCCAGACGGCGCGTTGCCGTCCCGCGCCAACCTGGCTGGCGTGAGGGCTATAACTCCACGACGCTTGCCCGACCGGAGGTTTTCCATGACGGCATCGCCGCTCACTCCAGGTCGTTTCATCGAGCGCTACGGACGCTACTTCGGCGTTCGTAGAGTCGAGGCGATCCGGAAGCTCAACTACCTCCTGATCGAGGCGCGCGGCGAGGGCCCGTACGTCCATGACACGGAAGGTCGTCGCTATCTCGACCTCTGGAACGCAGGCGGCATCCACAGCCTCGGCCACCGAAATCCTGTCGTCGTTCATGCGATGCAGGAGGCGATGCGTAGCGAGGACTTCGGCTCGCTGTTCTTCTTCAGCGAGGCGAAGGCGCGACTGGCGGAGATGCTGGCGCAGACCGGGCCGCCGGGACTAGAGGTCACGCTTCCCGCCGTTACCGGCAGCGAAGCCGTCGACCAGGCCATCAAGATTGCGCGTGGAGCTACGGGGCGCAGCGAGATCCTGCACGGCGATCACGGCTATCACGGCGTCACTGGCTTTGCGCTCTCGATGATGGCTCCGGGTGAGATGCGCGATTGGGCGGAGCCCCTGATCCCCGATTTTCGAGCGGTCGAGTACGGAAGCGTCGAAGCTCTCGAGCGCGCGATCAGCCAGCGAACCGCGGCCGTGGTGCTCGAGCCTCTGCGCACGGACTACGACGGCCGCGAGCCGGGTCCGGACTACTTCCCGGCGGTGCGGCGGCTATGCGACGAGAACGGCGCGAAGCTGATCGTCGACGAGGTGGTGACGGGTATGGGCCGCCTCGGCCAGCTCTGGGGCATCCAGCGCTCCGGCGTGAGCCCCGACATGCTCGTCACCGCGAAGGGCTTCTCGGGCGGCCTGTTCCCGATGGCCGCGGTGCTGATGCGCCCGGGCACTCTCGACTACTGGGGAGAAAATCCGTACCGGATCATCTCGTCCTATGCCTGGTCGAACGTCGGGGCTATCGTGACGAGAACGGCCATCGAAGAGACGCT
>CAYGXT010000011.1:8890-19067 GCA_964353695.1 uncultured Myxococcaceae bacterium | reverse complement strand
CCTGGGATGCATCCACCACCAGCACGGCCCCCTCGCAGGCCACCAGTGCGCGCGAGACCTCGTAGGAGAAGTCCACGTGCCCGGGGGTGTCGATGAGGTTGAGCACGTACTCGTGGCCGTCGCGGGCGGTCCAGCGCATGCGTGCCGTCTGCGCCTTGATGGTGATCCCGCGCTCGCGCTCGAGATCCATCTTGTCCAAGAATTGTGCCCGCATCTCGCGCGCCGTGATCGACTTGGTGGCTTCGAGCATCCGGTCGGCCAGCGTGCTCTTGCCGTGGTCGATGTGCGCGATGATGCAGAAGTTCCGGATGCGGCGAGGATCGGTCACGCCTTGGCCTTCGCCTCCCGCTCCAGGGTCTCCACGAAGTAGTCCCGCGTACGGACGAGGCCGTCCGACACCGAAATCTTCGGCTCCCAGTTCTCGAGGACGCGCCTTGCCAACGCGATGTCGGGCCGCCGGACCTTGGGATCATCGGGGGGGAGAGGTCGGTAGACGAGCTCGCTCTTGCTGTCGGTGATCGCGATGATCTTCTTCGCCATGTCGAGCAGCGACATCTCGTTCGGGTTGCCGATGTTCACGGGCCCGACGTAGTTGCAGCGCAGAAGCCGCAAGATGCCTTCCACCAGATCGTCCACGAAGCAGAACGATCGTGTCTGGGAGCCGTCGCCATACACCGTAATCGGTTCGCCCCGAATTGCCTGGTAAAAAAAGTTCGGGATCGCACGCCCGTCGCGGATCTGCATGCGCGGACCAAAGGTGTTGAAGATACGGACGATGCGCGCTTCGACCCCGTGATGACGGTGGTAGGCCATGGTCATGGCCTCGGCGAATCGCTTGGCCTCGTCGTAGACGCCGCGGATGCCGATCGGATTCACGTTCCCCCAATAGGTCTCGGGCTGGGGGTTCACCTCGGGATCGCCGTAGCACTCCGAGGTGCTGGCCAACAGGAAGCGAGCGCGCTTCGCCTTGGCGAGGCCGAGGGCCTTATGCGTGCCGAGCGAGCCGACCTTCAGGATCTGGATCGGGAGCCGCTCGAAGTCGGCCGGACTCGCCGGGGACGCGAAGTGCAGGATCGCGTCGAGATCCCCCGACACGTAGAGGTAGTTCGTGACGTCGTAGTGGTCGAAAGAGAAGCGCGGATGGCCAAGCAGGTGAGCGATATTGTCCATTCGGCCCGTGAGCAGATTGTCGAAGACGAGCACCTCGCTGCCCGCCTCGAGCAGCCGCTCGCAAAGGTGCGAGCCGATGAAGCCCGCACCCCCGGTAACCAGGACACGCTTCGGCCAGGGTCCCAATGTCATTTCTTCTCCTCGCTTGCCCTCTGCGGTAAATCGTCAGATTCCAGGTAGGCGGCCAGTGCTTCCCGCCACTCGCGGCGGCAGACTCCCGCGGCCTCCGCCTTCGAGCCGTCGAGCACCGAGTAGGCCGGCCGTGGCGCGGGCCGCAGGAACTCGCTGCTGGCGACCCGCTCGATCTGGATCTCGCCGAAGCCCCCGAGATCGAGGGCTTCTCTCGCCACCTCCCACCAGCTGGCGACGCCCCGATTCGTGAGATGATAGAGGCCGCGGGCGTTCCCCTCCACCAGCTGCAGGATCCAGCCGGCGAGGTCCTCGGCGTAGGTCGGGGAGCCGAACTGGTCGTCCACCACGCGCAGCGGCGAGGCGTCCGCCTCCGCCCGTCGCTTCTGCGCGAAGCCCAGCATGGTCACGATGAAGTTGCGCCCCGGGCCGAACAGCCAACTCGTCCGAACGATCAGCGCCGCGGGCAATGCCGCCCGCACCTGCCGCTCCCCTTCCAGCTTGCTGCGGCCGTACTCGGAGCGCGGCGCCGGCAGATCCTCCTCGGTGTAGGGCCGGCTCCCCTGGCCATCGAAGACATAGTCGGTGGAGACGTGTACGAGGCGGATGCCGCGCGCTGCGCACTCCTCGGCCAGCAGGCCCGGCGCCTCGGCATTCACGCGCCACGCCAGCTCCGGCTGCGTCTCGCAGTCGTCCACAAAGGTGAAGGCCGCCGCGTTCGCGACCACGTCGGGGCGGGCTGCGTCGAGGGCCGCGCCGACGGACGCCCTTTCCGTGACGTCGAAGTCCGGCAGGTCATGGGCCGCCGCCAGCCGATGCTCGGGGCTGGCCTCGAGACGCCGCACCAGGCAGCGTCCGAGCTGACCTCCGGATCCTGTGATCATCCAGCGCATTGGAAATCCGGGCTCAACCACTTTCTTCGAAGACCCAGACCGGAAGCTTCTCCTGCGTCTTGAGCTTCGCGGCCACCCTGTCTGCTTCGTCGCGCGTCGCAAGCGGACCAACGCGCACACGCCAGCGCGAATCGCGCTCGCCGGTGGCTGGCTGCACGTAGGCAGGGAGACCCTTGCGCCTCAGCTGCGCTTCCAGCTTCTCCGCCTCCAGCGATTGCGCAAAGGCGCCCACCTGCACGACAAAGCGGGTACGCAGCGCCGAGGCAACCTGGGGCGCAGGCTCGCTCGGTGCCGCAGGGGCGATCACCGGCTGCACCGGGCGCGGCGACGCCGTCTCCGGCAGGGAGGGAGCCATCGCTGCGGCCGGCCTCGCGGGAGGCGCCGGCAGGTCCGCGCTCCTCCCCGTCACGTAGCGGAGCAACATCCCGGGCTCCTCGCGCACGGCTCCGACGACGACTCCGACCGAAAAGCCCGCCGCGAGCAGCAGCGCCGCTCCGAAGAGCGTCGCGATCCAGCCCGAACCGCCGCGGACTTCGTCTTCCTCTTCTTCGTCTCTCACATCAGCTCCGGCGCAGAAAGCCCGAGGAGCGTGAGCCCCCCGGCGAGCACGCTGCGCACGGCCAGCACCAGCCCGAGGCGGGCCGCCGTGAGCCCGGCATCCTCCGACAGCACGCGGTGTCGCACCCCGTCCTGCAGGTAGGGATGCCAGAGGGCGGCAAGCTCGCGCAAATAGTAGGCGGCGTGGTGGGGCTCGCGCGAATCTGCGGCGCGTGCAACCACATCCGGCCACTCGCGCAGCTTCCTCAGCAGATCGAGCTCTGCGGGGAGGGCGAGGCGCGAGGCGTCGATCTCATCCGCCGATGGCAGGGCGATGCCCTGCTCTCCCGCCTTGCGCGCGATGCCGAAGGTGCGCGCATGGGCGTACTGCACGTAGTAGGCGGGGTTCTTCTTCCAGTCATGATCTCGCGCCAGATCCACGTCGAAGTCCAGGTGCCCGTCGGCCTTGCGCTGGATCATGAAGAAGCGGAACACGTCGCACCCGACCTCGGCCAGCAGCTCATCGACCGTCACGTAGGTGGCCCGGCGCGTACTCTGCTTCACCTGCGCGCCCCCGCGCGTGAGCGTCACGAACTGGTGCATCACGAGCTCGATGCGATCGGCATCGCAGCCGAGCGCAGCGGCCGCAGCCCGCACGAAGGGAAACTGCTCGATGTGGTCTGCCCCCTGCACGTCGATCACGCGCTCGAAGCCGCGCGCAAACTTGTCGCGGTGGTAGGCGATGTCGGGCAAGAGATAGGTCGGCTCGCCCGTGCGCTTCACGATCACGCGGTCGCGGTCGAGGCCGAGCGCAGTCGCGCGGAGCCAGGTGGCGCCTTCGGCTTCATATACCAGGCCCTTCGCACGGAGCGCCTCCTTGGTCTCCTCGAGCTTTCCCGTTGCATAGAGCGAGGTCTCGTCATAGTAGACATCGAACGAGATCCCGAGGTTGCGCAGCGTGAGCTTGATCTCCTCGAAAATCCTGCCCTGAGCAGCCTCGCGGAACAGTCCTTCTCCCGGCTCGTCCAGCAGCGTGTCTCCGTGCGCCTCGTGCAGAGACGCGGCGATCTCCTGGATGTAGCCGCCCTGGTATCCATCGCGCGGGAACGCCAGGGGGAGGCCGTCGATCTCGGCAGGCCAGGGCAGCGAGGCGTCGGCGAGCGCATCCGGCGGCGGCGGAGCCGCTCTTCCGAGCAACTCCAGATAGCGGGCCTTCACCGAGTCACCGAGAACGCGCATCTGGCGTCCTCCGTCGTTGAAGTAGTACTCCCGCGTGACGTCGTGGCCGCGAAGCTCGATCAGACGCGCCAGCGTGTCACCAAGGACGGCCTGCCGGCCATGGCCGAGGGTGAGCGGCCCCGTCGGGTTCGCGGAGACGAACTCGACCTGCACGCGCTCGCGGTGGGCCGCCGGATTTCGGCCGAACGCTACGCCGGCCCGCAAGATCTCGCGGAGCAGATCGTGCCAGCGCTCCCCCGCCAGCCAGACGTTCACGAAGCCCGGGCCTGCCACCTCCACACGCGAGACGAAGTCCTTCTCCCCGGCGAGAGCCAGGGCCAACGACTCGGCCAGCTCGCGGGGAGGCCGTCGCAGACGCTTCGAGAGCACGAGCGCCGCATTGGTCGAGAAGTCGCCGTGCTCAGGCTGGCGCGGAACATCGAGGCTGAAGAGCGGCAGCGCACTCGTATCGCCAGCGGCCTCGAGCTCTCGCCGCAGGATCTCGGCCAGCGCGGCAGAGAGACGCTCCTTCATGGGGCGGAAGTCTCGCCCGCACGCCGCAGAGCGTCAAGGAATCCGCGGGCTTTGGCTCTCTTCGCGCGGGATCCGCACGAGAATCTCGCCGGGTCGCGCGAGCCCGAGATCCTCACGCAGAGCGCGCTCTCGGGCGAACGGATCCTCGCGCAGATCCCTGGCCTCTTCGCGAAGACGCTCGTTTTTGGTCCGCAACGCGTCGATCCGGGCGTGGGCGGCATCAAGATCGACCTGCAGCCGTCGCGCCTGACCGACGCCCGAGCGTGCATCGAAGAGCGCGTAGCCGAGCGCGATCAGTACCACGAGCGGAATGAGCCAGAGCCGCCTCACGTTTCCCCCGATCGCGAAGGCGCGCCTTCAACATACCAGATCCGAGGGGGGGCTCTAGCCGCCGTTCGCCTGGTCGACCAGAGCCTGGATCTTCTCCACGTAGGTCTGGGAGTCCCAGTCTCGCGGGCCGATGAAACGCCCCGCAACCTCACCCTTCGCATCGATCAGCACGGTCTCGGGATAGCGGAAAGCCTGGTAGGCGCTGGCCACCTTCTTCTCCGGGTCGAGCAGGATCGGCAGGGTGAGACCGAGGCGATCGCGGAAGCTCTTGAGTTGCTCCATGTCCGTGTCCACGGAGACCGCAAGCATGGCAAATGGCTGTCCTTCGAGACGGCGGTGAAGACGCTCCATGGACGGCATCTCATCCTCGCAAGGCTTGCACCAGGTGGCCCAGAAGCTGATCAGGACCACCTTGCCGCGCAGGTCCGAGAGGCGAACCCTGGCATCGCCCGCAAGCGCAGGCAGATCGAACGCCGCGGCAGACTGTCCTGCCGTCAGGGGCGGCTGCGTCGAGTCCCGGGAGAAGAGCACCAGGCTGGCCCCGACCGCGAGGAATACGGCCACCAGGACCATGCCGACCGACGAGCGCACGCTCAGCTCGCTTTCGAGCCGGCCCTCTTGCGGGGCGCGCGGCCGGTCTTATTTTCCGCCTTCGCACCGGATGCCTTCGCTGCGGCCTTCGCGGCCTTGTCGCTCTTCGCCGGCTTCGCCTCGGCCTTCTTGCCTTCCACCAGCTCCACCAGGGAGAGCGGCGCGGCGTCGCCCACGCGAACCCGGACCTTGAGCACGCGGGTGTAGCCGCCGGGGCGATTCCGGAAACGCTCGGCCAGGTCGCCGAAGACCTTGCCCGTCACCTCGCGGCTACGGATCACCGCCAGCGCCTGACGCCGCGCGTGCAGGTCTCCCCGCTTGCCAAGCGTGATCATGCGGTCGGCCATCCGCTTCAGCTCCCGCGCCTTGGCATCGGTCGTCTCGATGCGCTCGTGGTCGAGCAGTGCCGTGACCAGATTGCGCAGCAGCGCCTTTCGATGGGCGCTCGTGCGTCCCAGCTTTCCACCGTAGTTGCGATGTCGCATGGCCTAGGCCTCGCGCTCCTTGAACTTCTCGAGGTCCTTGCGCGTCGGGAAGCCCTCGAGCTTCATGCCGAGCGAGAGGCCCATCGACTGCAGCACTTCCTTGATTTCGTTCAGCGACTTGCGTCCGAAATTCTTCGTCTTGAGCATCTCCGGCTCGCTCTTCTGCACGAGCTCGCCGATGTAACGGATATTTGCGTTCTGGAGACAGTTCGCCGAGCGCACGGACAGCTCGAGCTCGTCCACCGACTTGTAGAGATTCGGGTTGAGCGGCGTCGCCTGATCCGCGGTCGGCTCGAACGTCTCGACCCGCTCCTCGAAGTTGATGAAGATCGAGAGCTGCTCCTTAAGGATCTTCGCCGCGTACGCCACAGCGTCGCGCGGGACCACCGCGCCATCGGTCCAGAGCTCGAGGCTCAGGCGGTCAAAGTCCGTTTCACGGCCGACGCGCGCCGGCGTCACGGTGTAGTTCACCCGCCGGACCGGCGAGAAGATCGAGTCGATCGGAATTACGCCGATCGGCATCTCTTCGCTCTTGTTTCGCTCCGCCAGCGCATAACCCTTGCCCAGGTCGACCGTGAGCTCCATCTCCACGTCGGCTTCGGGCGAGAGGGTCGCAATCTTGTGCTCGGGATTGAGGATCTCGACCGTCTGGTCGTCGGAGACGAGATCGCCAGCCGTGAGCGGCCCAGCACCTTTCTTGTGGACGCGCAGGATCTTCGGACCCTCCGCGTGCAGTCGCAAGCGCACCTCCTTGACGTTCAGGATGATGTCGCTCACGTCCTCCAGCACGCCAGGAATGGTGGAGAACTCGTGCAGCACGCCGTTGATACGGAGCGTCGTGATCGCCGCGCCCTGGAGCGAGGAGAGCAGCACGCGCCGCAGCGCGTTGCCGAGCGTCTGCCCGAAGCCGCGCTCGAGCGGCTCGCAGGTGAAGCGCCCGTAGTTCGGAGCGACGGTCCCCTCCTCGACCTCGAGCCGTCGCGGACGGATCAGCCGACCCCAGTTCTTGTCGATCAAGTCCTGCTGCATGGATGGATCTCCCTTCGGCGGCACATGACCGCCGGCGCCGAAAGGCCGGCTTACGCCGGCCGCTCCGTCACCTCGAGTAGAGCTCGACGATCAGCTGCTCCTGGATCGGAAGCGTGATCTCTTCTCGCACCGGCATGGCCTTCACGACTCCGGCGCAGTTGTCCTTGTCGATCTCGAGCCAGCTCGGCACGCTGCGTCGCTCGAGGGTCTCGAGCGCCCCCACGATCCGCGTGATCTGGCGCGAACTCTCGCGGAGCACGATCACCATCCCGGGCTTGACCAGCATCGACGGGATCGCAGCCTTGCGGCCGTTCACCTGGAAATGGCCGTGAAGCACGAGCTGGCGAGCCTCCGCACGCGAGGTCGCAAAGCCGAGCCGGAAGATCACGTTGTCGAGCCGCCGCTCGAGCAGCGAGAGCAGATTCTCGCCGGTGCGGCCCTTCATGCGGTTTGCCTGCTCCATGGTCTTCTCGAACTGGGCTTCGAGCATGCCGTACATGCGCTTCACCTTCTGCTTCTCGCGCAGCTGCATGCCGTAGTCGGAGAAGCGGGGGCGGGCCTGTCCGTGCTGTCCCGGCGGATAGCCACGGCGATCCACCGCACACTTCTCGCTGAAGCAGCGGTCGCCCTTCAGGAAGAGCTTCGTGCCCTCTCGCCGGCAGAGCCGGCAGACCGATCCATTGTAGCGGGCCATGTTCCCTCTCCTTCCCTACACCCGACGCCGCTTGGGCGGGCGGCAGCCGTTGTGCGGGATCGGCGTGACGTCGCGAATCATCGTGATGCGCATGCCCGCGGCCTGCAGCGCACGCAGCGCTGATTCGCGGCCCGAGCCGGGCCCCTTCACGTAGACACCGAGAGAGCGTACGCCGTGCTCCGCGGCCTTCTTGGCGCATTCCTCGGCAGCGACCTGCGCCGCGAAAGGCGTCGACTTTCGCGACCCTTTGAATCCCGCGCCGCCGGCCGTCGCCCACGAGAGCGTGTTTCCGCCCACGTCGGTGATCGTGATGATCGTGTTGTTGAACGTCGACTGGATGTGTGCCATCCCCGTCTGGACGTTCTTCTTGACTTTTTTCTTGGTGCCCTTCTTCACGTTCTCACTACTTCTTGGTCGGGGCCTTCTTCTTGCCCGCGACTGTCTTGCGCGGACCCTTGCGGGTTCGCGCGTTGGTGTGCGTCCTCTGGCCGCGGACAGGAAGCCCGCGCCGGTGGCGAAGCCCCCGGTAGCAGCCGATGTCCATCAGCATCTTGATGTTCTGGGCCGTCTCCCGCCGGAGATCGCCCTCCACCTTGTGGTCGCGCTCGATCGTCTCGCGCAGGCGTACGAGATCGCCCTCGCTGAGCTGATCGCTCTTGGTGTCCGGGTCGACGCTCACCCGCTCGCAGATCTTGCGCGCCGAAGTGCGCCCGATCCCGAAGATGTAGGTCAGTGCGATCACCAGCCTCTTGTTTCGAGGGAGATCGACCCCCGCGATACGTGCCATTGTTTTCCTCTCCCCCCCCTAGCCCTGTCGCTGCTTGTGCTTGGGGTTTTCACAGATCACGCGCACGACACCCTTGCGCCGGATGATCCGGCACTTGTCGCAAATCTTCTTGACCGAGGACCGCACCTTCATCGCTGCCTTCTCCCTCGGGTCCCGCTCAGTGCGAGCCCGGTACTCGCGTCAAGATCTCGGGCCCGTTCTCCGTGATCAGGATCGAGTGCTCGAAGTGGGCCGAGAGCGAGCCGTCGGCCGTCACGGCCGTCCACTCGTCGTCGAGCATCTTCACGTCGGCTGTACCCACGTTCACCATCGGCTCGATCGCGAACACCATCCCCGGCAAAAGTCGCGGGCCCTTCCCCGGCTCGCCGAAATTCGGAATCTGCGGCGGCTCGTGCAGCCGGCGCCCAATGCCGTGCCCGACGAACTGACGCACCACCGAGAAGCCTGCGCTCTCGGCATGCGTCTGGACCGCGTGCCCGATGTCCGAGAGGCGGTTGCCCGGGACCATCTGCTCGATGCCCTTGTACAGCGCCTCCCGCGTCACCTCCAAGAGCTTCGCAGCTTTCTCGTCGATGCGCCCGACCGGCAGGGTCACGGCGGAATCCCCGTGCCAGCCATTTCGGGAGACACCGAAGTCGAGCCCTACGATGTCACCCTCCTGCAGCACCCTCGGACCCGGGATCCCGTGCACGATCTCCTCGTTGACCGAGATGCAGATCGTAGCCGGGTACTTCGGCAGGCCCTGCGGCCCGTAGCCCAGGAACGACGACTGCACGCCGCGCTCCTGGATCGCCCGGGACGCGACGTCGCCGAGCTCTCCCGTGGTCACTCCCGGCCGGATCCTCTCCCGAAGCTCGAGCAAGATCTCACCGACGTGGCGAGAAGCCTCGCGCATGTAGCTGAGGTCTCGTCGGGTCTTGAGAGCGATGTTGCCGGCGCTCGCCATCATGCCGCGAGCACCCTATCGATGGCCTGCGCGACCTGCTCCACCGAGCCCAGCCCGTCCAGCTCGGCCAGGATCCCCTGCGCGCGGTAGTACTCGATGAGCGGCGCCGTCTGCTGCTGGTAGACCTGCATCCGGGTCCGGATCGACGCCTCGTTGTCGTCGCTGCGGCCCTCGATCTCGGCCCGCTTTCTGAGCCGCTCGATCAGGGTCTCCTCGCTCACGCAGAGCACGATGCAGCGCTCGAGGCTGCGGCCGAGCTTCACGAGGATCGCGTCGAGAGCCCGGGCCTGCTCGGTCGTACGCGGGAAGCCATCGAGGATGAAGCCGCCCTCGGTGTCTGGCTGCTGCAGCCGGGCCTCCGCGACTCCGATCACGACGGCATCGGGAACCAGCTCTCCGCGCTCCATGTGACCGCGGGCCTCGCGGCCGATGGCCGTCCCGGCGGCCACGGCCGCACGCAACATATCTCCCGTCGAGATCTGCGGAATGCCGAGCTTGCGCACCAGCCGCACGGCCTGGGTGCCCTTGCCGACTCCCGGAGCGCCGAGGAGAAGAAGCCTGCGGAGCATCAGCGTCCCAGTCTCCCGCGCACGCGAGTGCCCTTGACGAAGCCCTCGTACTGCCGCGAAACCAGATGCGCCTCGATCTGTCCGATGGTGTCGAGGGCGACGCCCACGATGATGAGCAGCGCCGTGCCGCCGAAGTAGAAGGGGATGCCTTGCTGCGCCGAGAGTATGGACGGTAACACGCAGACGGTCGCCACGTAGATCGCCCCTACCAGTGTGATGCGGACGAGTACGTGGTCGATGTGCTCGGCCGTCTTCTTGCCCGGCC
>CAYGXT010000011.1:0-8880 GCA_964353695.1 uncultured Myxococcaceae bacterium | reverse complement strand
GTAAGTGATCCGCATCATCACCCGTTCCAGGTACTCCGCCGTGCGCTTGCCCGGCCGGATGCCCGGGATGAAGCCGCCGAAGCGCTTGATGTTCTCCGCCACGTCCTGTGGATTGATCACCACGGCCGTGTAGAAGAAGGCGAAGAAGATGATGAGCGCGACGTAGACGCTCTCGTAGACCGGCCCGCCGATGTAGAGATAATCCTGGAAGAACTGCTGCACTGCCGGCGAGTGCGTGAACTGCGCGATCGTCAGCGGAAACATGAGGATCGAGGAGGCGAAGATGGGCGGAATCACGCCCGCCGTGTTCACACGGAGCGGGAAGTAGCTCATCCCACCCTGCGTTACCCGTTTGCCCACGACGCGCCGGGCGTGCTGGATCGGAATCCGGCGCTGACCGCGCTCGAAGAAGACCACGAAGCCGACCACGAGCACCATGAACGCCAGCAGCACCACCGCGCCCAGTAGCGTGAACTGGTCGGTACGGATCAGCTCCACGAGCTGTCCGAGGCCCGAGGGAATGCGCACGACGATCCCGGCAAAGATGATGAGCGAGATGCCGTTGCCGATGCCGCGCTCGGTGATCTGCTCGCCGAGCCACATGATGAAGGCGGTTCCCGTGGTCAGCGTCAGCATCGTCATGAGCCGGAAGCTCCAGCCCCCCTCGATCACCGCACCCTCGCCGAACTGGCCGTTCTCGAGGGCGTAGGAGAGCAGCAGCCCCTGGCCTAGGGCCAGCACGATCGTTGCGTAGCGGGACCACTGGGAGATCTTCTTCCGGCCCTGCTCGCCCTCCTTCTGCAGGGCCTCGAGCGAGGGGATCACCACCGCCAGCAGCTGGAAGATGATGGTGGCGCTGATGTACGGCATGATGCCCAGGGCGAGGATCGAGAGCTGCTCCAGGGCTCCGCCCGAGAACAGGTTGAACAGGCCGAAGACCGAGCCCGACATCTGGTCGAAGAACTGCTTGATCACGTCCGGGTTGATCCCCGGCGTCGCGATATGAGCTCCGACGCGGTAGATGGCGAGCATCCCGAGCGTGAAGAGGATCCGCTTCTGGAGCTCGGGAATCCTGGCGATGTTCTGGACGCCACCGATCATGCGACGATTTCCACCTTGCCGCCCGCTTCCTCGATCTTGCGACGGGCCGACTCGCTCGCGCGCTGGACCACCACGGTCACTCCGCGCGGCGCCTCGCCATCCCCGAGCAGCTTGATGGGCGCCCCCGAGCCGCGAACGAGCCCGTGTGCAAACAGCGACTGCGCGTCGATGCGCGCACCCGCCTCGAAGCTGGAGAGCGAGCGGATGTTGACGATCTCCACGGTCTCGCGCGACAGGCTGTGGAAGCCACGCTTGGGCAGCCGTCGCACGAGCGGCATCTGGCCGCCTTCGAACTGGCGTGACGTCTCGTTGCCGGCGGAGCGCTTGCCCTGGCCCTTGATGCCGCGGCCCGACGTCTTGCGATGTCCCGAGCCGGGGCCGCGTCCGACCCGCTTGATGCGATGGCGCGCTCCCGGGCGCGGCTGAAGTCGTTCCAGCATCGGCCTACCCCTCCACCACGACGAGGTGCCTGACCTTGTCGATCATGCCCCGTACGGCCGGCGTATCCTCCAGCTCCACCGCCTGGCGGAGCTTCGAGAGACCAAGCCCGCGCAGCGTGGCCCGCTGTCGCTGGTCCGAGCCGATCTGGCTCTTCACGTAGCGGACGCGGATCCGCTTGCCTGCGGCGGTCACGACAGGCGTCCCAGCTGTCGGAGGCGATCTTCCGGGTTGCGCAGCTGCCCGAGCGCCTGGAGCGTCGCGCGCACTACGTTGTGCGGGTTGCTCGTCCCGAGCGTCTTCGTGAGCACGTCTCGTACGCCCGCAGACTCCACCACGGCACGCACGCCACCGCCGGCGATCACACCCGTCCCGGCCGAGGCCGGCCGGAGCAGCACGCGGCCAGCCCCAAAGCAGCCGAGCGCCTCGTGGGGCAGCGTTCCATCGATCAGCGGGATGCGGATCAGGTTCTTGCGAGCTCGGTCGACGCCCTTGCGGATCGCCTCGGGCACCTCGCCGGCCTTGCCCAGACCCACGCCAACCACGCCGTTGCCGTCTCCCACGACGACCAGGGCGCTGAAGCTGAAGCGCCGTCCTCCCTTCACCACCTTCGCCACGCGGTTGATGTGCACCACACGGTCGCTGAGCTCATAGTCGTTCGGATTGATTCGCTCGGGCATGCGTCCTTCTCTTTAGAACTGGAGACCGGCTTCGCGCGCGGCCTCGGCAAGGGCCTTCACGCGGCCGTGGTACAGGAAGCCGTTGCGGTTGAAGACCACCTTCTCGATCTGCTTCTGGCGTGCGACGTCGGCGATCAGCTGACCGACTTTCTTTGCGGCCTCGATGTTCCCCGTGGAGCTGAGCCCACCCGCCACGACCTTTGCGCGCGTGGAGACGGTGGCGAGCGTCGTTCCCGTGGCGCCGTCCACCAGCTGCGCGTAGATGTGCTTCGCACTCCGGAACACCGTGAGCTGCACGCGGTCGCCACGACTGACCTTCCGGCTCACGCGGTTGCGCCGCGCTTCCCACAGACTGTGCTTCTCGTTGCGAGACTTCTTCTGCATGTGTTGCCTCAGGCTGCTCCGGCCTTGCCGACCTTGCGGCGGACCTGCTCCTGCGCGTAGCGCACGCCCTTCCCCTTGTAGGGCTCCGGCGGCCTGACCCCGCGCACGTTTGCCGCGAACTGGCCCACGACCTCGCGGTCGATGCCCTCGATGCGGATCATCACGTTGCGATCCACGCTCACCTTGAGGCCATCCGGCACGTCCAGCAGCACCGGATGCGAAAATCCCAGCGACAGCTTGAGACGATTACCATCGACCTCGGCACGGTAACCGACCCCCTGGATCTCGAGATCCCGAACGAAGCCATCCGTAACGCCCTTCACCATGTTGGCGAGGAGTGCACGAGAGAGCCCGTGCAGCGCTTTCGTGGGCTTGCGCTCGTCCCCACGCACGAAGCGCGCCGTTTCTCCGTCCATCTCGAGAGAGATTCCCCGCGGCACCAGCGCCTCGAGGGCGCCCTTCGGCCCCTTCACCTTCATGGCGCCGCCTTCTTGCTTCACTTCGACGCCCTTCGGGATCGGGACACCGAGTCTTCCGATGCGCGACATGTCTACCAGACCTCGCAGATCACTTCGCCGCCCACACCCGCTTCTCGCGCGGCGCGGTCGGAGATCACGCCTCGGGACGTGGAGACGACCGCGACCCCGAGACCGCTGCGAACCTTCGGGATCGCCTCGTGCCCCACGTAGACGCGTCGACCGGGTCGGCTCACCCGGCGGATCCCGTCGATCAAGGGCTTGCCATTCTCGTCGTAGCGAATCGTCATCACCAGGCACGCCTTGCCCTCGCGGGCCTCCACCTTCACGGCGCCGAGGAAACCCTCTTCGGCCAGCAGCCGCGCGACCGCGAGGCGGACGCGCGAGTACGCGCACGAGGTGTCCCGGTGCCGCGCCTGCCCGGCGTTCCGGATTCGCGTCAGCATATCGGCGATCGGATCGGTCAGCATCGATTCTCCTACGCCCGGAACGGCATGCCGAGGTGGGCGAGCAGCGCCTTACCCTCGGCGTCCGTCCCAGCCGTCGTGCAAACGGTCACGTTCATCCCGGTGACGCGCTCGACCTTGTCGTAGTCGACTTCCGGGAAGATGATCTGCTCGCGGACCCCGAGCGTGTAGTTGCCGCGGCCGTCGAAGGCCTTCGGTGACACGCCCTTGAAGTCACGCACGCGCGGCAGCGCGACGCTCACCAGGCGGTCGAAGAATTCCCACATCCGATCTCGCCGCAGCGTCACCATGCAGCCGATGGCCTGGTTCTCACGCAGCTTGAAGTTCGCGACCGACTTGCGCGACTTGCGGACCAGAGGCTTCTGGCCCGTGATCGCGGCCAGCTCCTCGGTGGCCTTCTCCATCAGCTTCGGATTCTGCGTCGCCGCACCGAGCCCGATGTTCACGACGATCTTCGTGATCTTCGGAACCTGATTCAGGTTGCCGTAGCCAAACTCCTTCGAGAGCTTCGGCACGACTTCGTCCCGGTAGCGCTGCAGCATACGCGGGGCCATCTACAGCACCTCCGGAGCCAGCGAGATGATCTTCATGAACTTCCGAGCACGCAGCTCGCGGGCGACCGGTCCGAAGATGCGCGTGCCGATCGGCTCCCGTTGGTTGTCGATCAGCACCGCTGCATTGTCGTCGAAGCGGATGTAGGAGCCGTCCGCCCGGCCGATCTCCTTGCGGGTGCGCACGATCACGGCCTTCTTCACCTCACCCTTCTTGACTCGCGCGTTCGGGATCGCGTCTCTCACGGAAACCACGATCACGTCACCGACCGAGGCGAACCTGCGGCCTGCACCCCCCAGCACACGGATGCACAAGACCTTTCGGGCCCCGGAATTGTCGGCGACATCGAGGGTCGACTCGCTCTGAATCATGTCTCGTCCCTTCCCGCCGCCCTGCTACCGGGAGGCCCCGGCGCTGAGCTTCGCCTGCACCTTCCAGCGCTTCGACTTGGAAACCGGCCGGTGCTCCACGATACGCACTCGGTCCCCCACCACACAGCCGTTTTCCTCGTCGTGCGCCATGAACTTCGAGTAGCGGCGGACATACTTCTTGTAGGTCGGGTGCTGGGTCATGCGCTCGACCCGCACGACCACGGTCTTGTCCATCTTGTCGCTGACGACCGTCCCTACCAGGGTCCGTCGCAGTCCTCGTTCGCTCACGACTGACCTCCGCCCTTCTCGCGCCGGACCGTTTCGATCCGCGCCACATCCCGACGGAGCGTCTCGAGCTTCGCCGTGTTCTCGAGCTGACCCGTCGAATGCCGGATCCGGGCCGTGAAGAGCTCCGTCCGCAGCTCGTTCGACTTCGCCGCGAGCTCTTCCGGCGAGAGCTCGCGCAGATCCTTGGCCTTCACGGCATCTCCTCACGCGCCACGAAACGCGTCTGCACCGGAAGCTTGTGGGCCGCAAGCCGCATGGCTTCTACCGCGATCTTGGGCGCCACTCCCTCCATCTCGTAGAGCATCCGGCCCGCTCTGACGCGGGCCACCCATTCCTCGGGATTGCCTTTGCCCTTGCCCATTCGCGTCTCGGCGGGCTTCTTGCTGATGGGCTTGTCGGGGAACACGCGGATCCAGACCTTGCCGCCGCGCTTTACGTGACGCGTCATCGCGACCCGCGCCGCTTCGATCTGACGCGCGGTGAGGTACGTGCAGGCCAGCGCCTGGAGACCGAAGTCCCCGAACGCGAGCGTGTTGCCGCGCTGCGCCTTGCCGCGCACCCGACCCTTCTGCTGCTTTCGGTGTTTGACTTTCTTGGGTGCGAGCATTTCCTACCTCGCCGGCTCGTCTTGCAGGCGCTGGGAGAGCGCGCCCTTGCGAATATCCTTGTCCGCGATGTCGCCCTTGAAGATCCAGCACTTGACCCCGACCACGCCGTAGGTCGTCTTGCCCTCGGCGAAGCCGTAGTCGATGTCAGCACGCATCGTGTGCAGCGGTACGCGGCCCTCCTTGTACCACTCGCGACGGCCCATTTCGGCGCCGCCGAGCCGACCCGCGCATGCGATGCGGACGCCTTCAGCACCAAACTTCATGGTGGCGGTCATGGCCTTCTTCATGGCGCGCCGGAAGGCCACCCGCCGCTCGAGCTGCAGGGCCACGCTCTCGGCCACGAGCTGCGCATCGAGCTCCGCCTTCCGGATCTCCTTGATGTTGATGAAGATCTCGCGCAGCGAGAACTGCCGCAGCTCCTTGCGGAGCACCTCCACCTCAGCGCCTCGCTTTCCGATCAGGATGCCCGGCCGCGCGGTGTGGATGTTCACGACGAGCTTGTCGCCGGTTCGCTCGATGATGATCTTCGAGATGCCCGCGTGATACAGCTTCTTCTTGATGAAGGCACGGATCTTGATGTCTTCGTGAAGCTGCTCCGCATAGCGGCGCTCCGCGAACCAGTTCGACTGCCACCCATAGAGGGTGCCAAGCCGGAATCCGTACGGATGGACCTTCTGTCCCACGCAGCTCTCCTATCGCTCGCCGAGTTCGACGGTCACGTGTGCGCTCTTGCGCGCGATCCAGGCCGCCCGGCCCTGCGCGCGCGGCATGATCCGCCACGAGCGCGACCCCTCGTCGACCATCACCGTCTTGACGACCAGGTTGTCGAGATCGATGCCCGCCTTCTCGCGGTTGTTCTTTTCCTGCGCGTTGGCCACCGCCGAGCGCACGAGCTTCGCCAGCGGTCGTGCGAACCGCTTGGTCGAGAGCGACAGGAGCGTGAGGGCGTCTTCCACGCCCTTGCCCCGAATCTGATCTACCACGAGCCGCGCCTTCTGCGCGCTGACCCGGTAGCCCTTGAGATACGCCTTCATGACGTGACTACCCTCTACCTGGCCGTCGTCTTCACTTTTCGGTCCGTGGCATGGCCGGTGAACTTCCGCGTCGGCGCAAACTCGCCGAGACGGTGTCCCACCATGTTCTCTGTCACGAAGACCGGCATGAAGAGCTTACCGTTGTGGACCTGAAAGGTGAGCCCGACGAACTCGGGCGTGATCATCGAGCGCCGCGACCAGGTGCGGAGCACCTGCTTCGCGCCCGAGCGTTGCAGCGCATCCACCTTGCGCTGGAGACTGGGCTCGACGTAGGGGCCTTTGCGAAGCGAGCGCGCCATCTACTTCTTCCCTCGACGCTTGATGATGTAGCGATCCGTGCGCGTGTTCGTGCGCGTCTTGTAGCCCTTGCTCGGCGTTCCCCAAGGCGAGCACGGATGACGCCCACCCGAGGTCTTGCCCTCGCCGCCGCCCATGGGATGGTCCACCGGGTTCATCGCCACCCCGCGAACGTGCGGGCGCCTGCCCATCCAGCGCGAACGTCCCGCCTTCCCGATCTTGAGATTCTCGTGCTCCAGGTTCCCGACCTGCCCGATCGTGGCCATGCAGACCGAGAGCACCATGCGGTTCTCGCCGCTCGGCATACGCAGCGTCGCATAGCTGCCGTCGCGGGCCATGAGCTGCGCACCGCCCCCCGCAGCCCGAACCAGCTGCGCTCCCTTGCCCGGCTTCATCTCGATGCCGTGGACCACGGTGCCGAGCGGGATGCTCTGGAGCGAGAGCGCGTTGCCCGGCTTGATGTCTGATCCGGGCCCCGACATCACCTCGGTCCCAACCTCGAGGCCATGCGGCGCCAGGATGTAGCGCTTCTCGCCATCCCGGTAATGCAGCAGTGCGATGCGAGCCGACCGGTTCGGGTCGTACTCGATCGCGGCCACCGTGGCCTGGATGCCGTGCTTATCGCGCTTGAAATCGATCTTGCGGTAGAGGCGCTTGACCGCACCGCCCCGGTGTCGGGAAGTCATCCGGCCGTGCGCATTGCGTCCGCCGGTCTGCCGGGCGCGGCCGTCGACCAGCGACTTCTCGGGCCGTGAGCGCGTGATCTCGGCGAAATCCGACACGCTCATCTGGCGCCGACCCGCCGAGGTCGGGTTGTAGATCTTGACGGGCATGGCGCTGCTACACCCCCTCGAAGAACTCGATGCGCTGGCCCTCTGCGAGCCGAACGATCGCTTTCTTCCACTGCGGCTTATAGCCCATGGTCTTGCCGACGCGACGCGACTTTCGCGGCATACGCAGCGTGTGCACGTCGAGCACTTTGACGGCGAAGAGCCGCTCGACCGCGCTGCGAATCTCCGGCTTGGTGGCACGGGGATCCACGGCGAAAGAGACGAGGTTCTGCGCCTCTCGGCCGATGTTGCTCTTCTCCGTTACGAGCGGCTTGCGGATGACGTCGTGCGCGTTCACTTCGAGGCCTCCGGCGTGCCGTAACCGAGGCGCGCCTCGACAGACGCCACCGCCGCGCGAGTGATCAGCACGTTCGGATGGCGCAGCACGTCGTAGACGTTGAGGCCCTCAGCGCGCAGCACCGAGACCCAAGGAAGGTTCCGCGCCGAGCGCTCGACGCGATCGTTCGCCTCCTCGAGCACGACGAGCAGCCCCGCAGCCGGCCCGTAGCCGAGCCCTTCGAGCACGGCCAGCATGCGGCGGGTGCTGAAGGCGTCGAGCGAGAGGCAGTCCACCACCCGCAGCGCGCCTTCCGTCAGCCGCAGCGAGAGCGCACCACGGAGCGCAGCGCGGCGCACCTTCTTCGGCAGGTCGTGGCTGTGATCTCGCGGCACGGGACCGAAGACGACGCCGCCCCCCGCCCACTGCGGGGCTCGGTTCGTGCCCTGGCGCGCGCGGCCGGTCCCCTTCTGCTTCCACGGCTTGATGCCGCCGCCCGAGACTGCGGCCCGATTCTTGGTCGAGTGCGTTCCGGCACGGCGTTTCGCCAGCTGCCGGCGCACCTCGGCGTGCAACAGATGGGGCTTGGGTGCGGTCGCGAAAACCTCCGGAGACAGCTCCACGGTTCCCGCTTTCTGATTGGCCTGTGTCACGAGCTCCACGTTCGGCATTGCTACAGCTTGATCTCCACGTCCACGCCCGCCGCGAGCTCCAGCTTCATGAGCGCGTCCACCGTCTGCGGCGTGGGGTCGAGGATGTCGATGAGTCGCTTGTGCGTTCGGATCTCGAACTGCTCTCGCGACTTCTTGTCGATATTGGGACCGCGTAGCACGGTCAGCTTGTTGATGGTCGTCGGCAGCGGGATCGGTCCCGCCACGCGCGCACCCGTCCGCACGGCCGTGTCGACGATCTCTCCGGCGCTCTGGTCGAGCAGCTTGAAATCGTAGGCCTTCATACGGATGCGAATCTTCTGCGAGGCGGGGTCCGCCATGAATTTCCCTTCAGCCGTTTCGCTAAACGAGGATCTCGGATACGACGCCGGCGCCGACGGTACGGCCGCCTTCGCGGATTGCGAAG
>CAYGXT010000010.1:3040-20485 GCA_964353695.1 uncultured Myxococcaceae bacterium | reverse complement strand
GGCGGCGTCGCGATCTGGGATCGCTGGGCCAAGGTCTTCGACGGACTTCATCTGCTGAACGGATTCCAGACGACCGCTTCCTGTGTCGACACGCCCGGCGGAACGTCCGGCCGCTTCAGCAGCTACCTGTTCCCGCGGCCGTTCTTCTTCTTCACACTCCCCCAGCTGAAGGTCCGCCAGGCATGGGCGCAGATGGCCTACGACCTCGAGCCCTCCGGAAGGCAGTACGTGACGATGGGCGCGGCGGCGGCCGGCTGGGTCACGAACTACGACGACTATTTCTGGGGCCAGGGGCCGGTCGGCTTCGACATCCCGAAGAGCCAGATCATCGGCTACTGGTGGCTGATGGGAGAGGTCTAAAGACTCGCCGGTTCGAGAGCCGCTGGGCGGCTAGCGGGCGATCGGCTCATACGGACGGGCGGTGTAGACGGGCGCGCTGGCAGGCCCCGTCTGCGGTTGGTCCGGAAGGATCGCGAGCGATTGGAGCACGGAGTCCGCGACGCGGCCGTGATCGCTGAATAGGTACGCCTGGATGAAGGCGTCGCAGCCGTTACCGCAGGGCCCCTCTTCGCGACCCGTCAAACGGCCGCTTTCGCGCACGAATACGGGGAGCCCTGCTCCACCGGAGTCGAAGCTCTGCTCCCAAGACAAGGATCCTGCGTCGATCTGGAGGGTCGGAGTGCTGACGTTCGTCGTGTTGACGCTCAGAAGCTGTCTGCCGACGTCGAGGGTGAAGGAGAAGTCGTAGGCTCCTCCGTCCGTGAGCGCGATCCCGGACCTCGCGTAGACCGCCGTCTGCGAGCCGCCCACCACAGGCAGGCTCGCGAGGTCGCCGTAGGTCGCGAGTTGCAGCCCCTCGATGGGCGGCATCCCGCCGAGACTGCTACCGCCAGCCTCGACGCTATTCGGCAACGAGTCCAGCGGCGTCTGCGCGTCCTGGGAGACGAACGCCGTCATAGCGTCGAGGTTCGCGACGCCGCGGAGCCAATCGAGAGAGTTCGCGCTCGAAGGCTCTCCCGATGCGGCCCCGCGTCCCGAGATCTCGGTGGGAGAACGCGGGTCGCCCGCGTTCGAATCGGCGGCGACGTCGGGCGTATCCCCGCTCTTGGCCTCCTCAGCCCAGCCGAGCGGATCCGAAACGGCTTGCGTGAGCGCGTCGAGCTCGGCGGCGGGCACGCGGAAGGGCTCGAGCGGGGGTACGTCGGGGCCGCCGATCCGCGTGCCGAAGCCCGCGCTTCTCACCTGCACGCAGCTTCCGGCATTGCAGACCTCGATCTCGCCCGCAGGCGCTCCGGTGTCGTTCTCGCGGCCCTCGCCGAGCAGCACCAGCAGCGAGCTCTTCGTCGCCCCGTCCACACGCCCGCCCACCAGCGTGCCCCGCACGCCGAGGGTTCCCGACGGCAGCGCGAGGGTCACGTCCTCCGGATGCTTCTTCGCCATCGTGCCCGAGACGAAGCGAAAGACGCCCTGCGCGAGCTTTGCGCTCATCTTGCCGGTGTTCGTGCCAGGGTCGTAGACGAACTCGTCCACCACCAATTCGCTCTCCGGGCCGATGGTGAAGACCGTCTGATCGAGGAGCAGGATCTGCGCGCCGGATCGGACCCCACTGCGGATCGTATCCTGCAGCAGGATAGGCTCACCGCTCACCACCGGACGGGCGGTCGCGACCTGCGCTCGGGAGAGCGCGACCTTGCCCGTCACCGCCGCCGAGACGCCGGCCTGCTCGGTCGCCAGCGCCGGCAGCGCAAGCAGCATCGAGAGGAGCAAGGAGGGGGGGCGGCATGAGAGCGTCATCGAGGTATCCCCTTAGGGGTGGCGGCCAGAGCGGGTGGCAAACCATGAGTTTCCGCCGGCCACGTAGTGGTTCCGCATATCGCGGCAACCCCCTGATATATATCATGGATCGCCGAAGTCGGCGAATCCGGGCCGGATGCGAAGCCGGAAGGGTCGAAGGGTAAAACCTTATTCTACCGGAGCGATGCCCCAGATCTCCCGGGCGTACTGCCGGATCGTCCGGTCACTCGAGAAGGGGCCTACGCGCGCCACGTTGAGAATGGCCCGGCGCGACCAGGCGTCGCGCTCGGCGTAGTCGCGTGTGGCTCGGGCATGCGTCTCCACGTAGGCGTCGAAGTCGGCGATCACGAAGTACGGGTCTTGATGCAGCATCAGGTTCTCCCAGAACGGGCGGAAGAGTCCGTGCTCGCGCGGGCAGAAGCGATCGTTCTCGAAGCAGTCGATGACGCGCTGCACGTAGCGGCTCTCCCGTGCGACGGTGCGCGGGTCGTAGTTTCCGTTCTCGCGCAGCAGCTCCACCTCTTCGACCCGGAGCCCGAAGATGTAGATGTTCTCGTCGCCGACGGCGTCGCGGATCTCGACGTTGGCGCCGTCGAGAGTGCCGATCGTGAGGGCGCCGTTCAGGGCGAACTTCATGTTGCCCGTGCCTGAGGCCTCCTTGCCAGCGGTCGAGATCTGCTCCGAAAGATTCGCGGCCGGGATGATCGTCTCGGCCAGCGACACGCGGTAATCCGGCACGAACACCACGCGCAATGCTCCGGCCGTCGCTGGATCCGAGTTCACGATCTCGGCCACGTTGTTCACTAGCTTGATCACGAGCTTCGCCAGGAAGTACTCCGGTGCAGCCTTCCCGGCAAAGATGCAGGTCAGCGGCCGCTCGGGCATCACACCGTCTTCGACGATCGCGAGGTACTGGTGTATGACGCGCATCACGAACAGGAGCTGCCGCTTGTACTCGTGGATTCGCTTCACCTGGACATCGAAGATCGATTCCGGGTCCACGGAGACCCGCGTCCGGTCCAGGATCAGCTTCTCGAGCCTGACCTTGTTCGCGCGTTTCACGGCGCGGAACTCAGCGCGGAAATTCGCATCGTCTGCCAGGGGTTCGAGGTCGCGGAGCCGGTCGAGGTCCCGGATCCAGCCATCGCCGATCCGGCTCGTGACGAGATTCGCAAGGCCGGAATTCGCCCGCAGCAGCCAGCGTCGCGGCGTGATGCCGTTCGTCTTGTTGTTGATCTTGCCCGGATAGATCTCGTCGAAGTCGGGGATGACGCGCGTACGCAGCAGCTCCGTGTGGAGCTTCGCCACGCCGTTGACGGAGTGGGAGCCGACGATCGCCAGATGCCCCATGCGGACCTGCTTTGGGAAGCCCTCCTCGATGATCGACGTGCGGCGGAGCCGGTCGATGTCGCCCGGCCAGCGCCGATTCACGTCGGAGAGGAAGTCGAGGTTGATGCGCTCGATGATCTCGAGGTGGCGAGGCAGCAGCCGGCCGAGCAGAGGCAGCGGCCATTTCTCGAGGGCCTCTGGCAGCAGCGTGTGGTTCGTATAGCCGAGAGTACGCACGGTAAGGTCGAAGGCGCGCTCCCACGGCAGGCGGTGCTGATCGACGAACATTCGCATCAGCTCGGCCACGGCCAGCGCCGGATGCGTGTCGTTCATCTGGATCGCGACCTGATCCGGGAAGGCATCGAAGGATGAGTTCGTACGCAGATAGCGCGTCACGATGTCGCGAATCGCACAGGCGACGAAGAAGTACTCCTGCAGCAGCCGGAGCTCCCTGCCGGCTTCGTAGGAGTCGGCCGGATAGAGCACCTTCGAGATGCGCTCGGAGTGCATTTTCTCCTCGACCGCGCGTACGTAGTCGCCGCGATTGAAGATCTCGACGTCGAACTCGGACGAAGCCCGCGCGCTGTAGAGTCGAAGCGTGTTCACCGTTCGCCCGCCGTAGCCCACGATCGGCATGTCGTGCGGAACGCCGACGATCACGCGCCAGTCGACCCAGGTGGCGCGGTCGTTGCCGAAGCGATCGGTCTGGTGCTCGACGTGTCCATACACCGGGACGAGGCAGGCGTCTTCGGAGCGCTCGATCAGCCAGGGCGTCCCGAGGGCACGCCAGCCGTCGGGCCTCTCGCGCTGGTGGCCGTTCTCGATCATCTGACGGAAGAGGCCGTACTCGTAGTTGATGCCGTAGCCGAAGCCGGGCATTCCGAGCGTCGCCAGCGAGTCGAGGAAGCAGGCGGCGAGGCGCCCGAGACCGCCATTGCCGAGTCCGGCGTCGGGCTCGGCCTCGCGCACCTCGTCCACGTCGATCCCTAGCTCCTCGAGAGCGCGGTAGCAGAGATCGAGGATGCCGAGGGCCTGCAGGTTGCTCCCGAGGGAGCGGCCCATCAGGAACTCCATGGAGAGGTAGTAGAGCCGTTTCGCCTCGGCGCCCTGATAGCGTGCCTCGGTCTCGAACATCTGGTCGATCAGCAGATCGCGCACAGCGAGCGAGGCAGCCATGAAGATGTCGTACGCCGAGGCCTGGGATTGCTGCTTGCCGAGCGTGTAACGGACGTGGCGCCGGACCGCCTCCTCGAACGCCGCGATCTCGACCGGCAGGCCGGCCCCATCGGTGCTCGCCAAACCGCCCCTCCTCTCCACCCCGGCCGCCATCTCGTGGCCGCCGGGTCCCTCGGGAGGCATCATAACCGGTGGCCATCTAATCGGAGGATCGACCCTGCCGCTTGCGGTCCGCTGCGATTCCGACCTGCGCTCCGAGCCCGGCCCCGGTGCGGCCCTCGAGTTCTGTGCCACGGATGCCGATGGATTGCGCATGTCGGAGGCAGCCGGGCAGATGGGGATCGGCCGGGCTGATCTGCACCTCCATACGACCTACAGCGACGGCACGGCGACGCCCGAGGAGACCCTCAATTTCTGCCTCACGCGTACCGCTCTCCGCGTCGTCGCCATCACGGACCACGACACCATCGATGGCGCGCTCCGCGCGCGCCGGTACGCGGAGGAGAACCACGACGTCTTCGCCGATGTTCACGTGATCGTCGGCGAGGAGATCTCCGCGCGCGAAGGCCACGTGATCGGCCTCTTCCTGGAGGATTGGATCCCACCGGGCCTGGATGCGGCGCACACCATCGAGGAGATCCACCGCCAGGGCGGCATCGCCATCGCCGCACACCCGTACACGAACCTGATGAAGTGGAACAGCCTGGTCGGCGTCGGCGACCTGATCCTTCGTCTGCCCTTCGATGCCGTGGAGATCCGAAACTCCAACTTCACCGAGTTCTACGCGAACCGGAAGGCAGCGCGCCGGCTCGGCGACAAGGCGCAGATCGGCTCCTCCGACGGGCACTTCCTGGAGTCGGTCGGGCGCTGCTTCACGAGCTTTCCCGGCCAGACGGCCGAGGACCTCCGCCGCGCCGTGATCGCGCACCAGACGCTGGCCGAAGGGTCGTGTTACGGCCTTCGCACGCTCGCACGCTTCGTGGCCCGCCGCCTGCGCTCGGGCCAGCACGTGATCCCAGACAGGCGCCGCTTCTGGCGCGAATCCGCAGACCACGCGCTGGCGATCGAGGTGCAGGAGAGCCGCCATCTCGATACGGCCGTAGTGACGCCGGTAGGAAGCCTCGATGACCACGCGCTGGTGGAACTCAAGAGTACGCTCACCCAGTTGGCCGACTCGGGCGTGAGCCTGGTCGTCGATCTCGCCCGCGTGAGCGCCATGACGGCGCACGGAGTCACTGCGCTCGTGGCCGGCTTCCGCGCGGCGCAGCGCCGCGGCGTCGGATTCTGTCTTGCGTCACCCTCGCGGGCAAGCCTGCGCGCGCTCGAAGGCTCGCTCCTTCACGATCATCTGCCGTGGACCAACGATCTGCGCGAAGCGCGCCGCCGCGCCGCGTCCTTGGTCCCGGCGCCCGAGCAGGCGCCGGCGTGATGGCCCTCGAACGCTGGACCCTGATCGACGCGGACCGGCCGCAGCCCATCGAGACCGCGGTCGAGGTCTTGCCCTCGGAATGCGGCCTCGAGATCTCGCCGGCTGACATCGAGTCCGCTCTCGGCTGGGCCCTCCGTCCCGAAGGCCTGTGCCGCGGCGACCTCTGCATCCCGGTCCGCGACCGCACCGCGCTGGTCAGGGCCGGTGGCATCGACCTCGAGGCCCTGGCGACCCTCCTCGGACGCCCCCTGGCCCGCGACGATGAATCGCGCATGGTCGCGCTCGGCGTTTCCGCCTCTGAGCGCGCGCAGCGCCTCTCCTCGCTGGAGGCTCCCGACTTCACGCTCCCCGACCTGGGCGGGAATCAGCACTCTCTTCATCAACACCGCGGCAAGAAGGTCCTGCTCATCGCGTACGCCTCCTGGTGAGGCTGCCGCGAGGACCTGCCGGTCTGGCAGGCACTGCACCAGGAGCTCAGCCCGCACGCTTTCGTCCCGTTCACGGTCGCTCTCGACAAGAGCCCGGAAGACGTGCGGCCCTACATCGAGAGCGCAGGCCCCACGCATCCGAGCGTGATCGACACCGAGCACGTCGTCGCCGACCTCTACCACATCCTGAACGTGCCGACGGTGATCTGGATCGACGAAGAGGGCCGTATCGTACGCCCGAACGACTCTCAATTCGGCACCGACACCTTCACGGCCTTCCACGGCAGGAAGTCGGCACCCTTTCTCGAGGCCGTACGCCGCTGGGTACGCGAAGGCAGGGGGGCGCTCGCTGCCAGCGATACGCGAGCGCAGCAGCTCCTACCGACGCCCGAGACGCAGCTCGCCCGCGCCGAGTTCACGCTGGCCTGGCATCTGCATCGAGCCGGTTGCACACGGGCCGCCGAGCGCCATTTCCAGCTCGCAGGTGAGCTCTCACCCCTCGACTGGACGATCCGCCGCGGCTCGATGCCGATCCGCGACATCAATCCGATGGGCCCGAAATTCTTCGAGCTTTACGAGGAGTGGAAGGCCGCAGGGGCGCCGGCGTACTACCCGACCGTGCCGCTCGACGAGAGTTGAGCGCGCACGGCGCCCTCAGAAATCTTCTTCCAGCTTCCAGCGGGCCTCGTCGTCGGCTCGCGGCTGCTGACGCAGCCGAAACGGGGCGCCGCAGAACATACAGTGTACGAGATCGCCGACGCGCTCGTCTCCGGCGAGAACCAGGTCCGCGTCGCAAACCGGGCAGGAGAGATCCTGGGTGCCCATGACGGGCCCATCGGAGCACGGCGGCGGCGCCTTTAGCGTCGAGCGCGAACGGCAGCGCTTGACGCGCCTTAGCCCTGGGGGCACTCTCGCTCGACCATGCCGTCCGCCCTCCCCTCTATCCATCCGCGCGACGGCGACGAGGTGAAGTCCGCCCTCACCGCCATCTATAGCTGGAACTACGACAGCGAGATCGACGAGCTCCGGACGCTCTATGCCAACGCCCTCGAGCGGCAATGGATCGCGCTGCGCGATCTCGACTGGGAATCAGGCATCGACCCGGAGGCGTTCTCACGCACCTTCAGCGTCGGCGGCTTCCCGATCCAGAAGACGGAATTCTGGCAGAACCTACCGCCCGAGACCAGATGGGAGGTCTCGCGACGGACTGCCGGCTTCCTGCTCTCGAACTTTCTCCATGGTGAGCAGGGTGCGCTGATGGTGGCGGCGCAGCTCGTCGCCGCCGTCCCCCACATGGACGGCAAGTTCTACGCCTCGACGCAGACGATGGACGAGGCCCGCCATGTCGAGGTCTTCGCCGCCTACATCCGAATGCTCGACGAGGTCCACCCGATCGCGCCTTCGCTCAAGAAGCTCCTCGATGGCATCCTCACGGCGGAGAGCTGGCTCGAAAAGGCCGTCGGCATGAACGTCGTGACGGAGGGCCTCGCGCTCTACTCCTTCCGCGACATGCGCAACCAGACGCAGGAGCCGCTGCTCAAGAAGCTCCTCACCCTCGTCTCGCGCGACGAGGCTCGCCACACCGGCTACGGCATCAAGTACCTGTCGGCGGTGATTCCCTCGCTCTCGCTCGAAGAGCGACACCGGCTCGAGGACTTCGCCTTCGAGTCGGCAAGACTCCTCGTCGACTCGCGCGCCGGCGTCTCGATGCGGCAGTCGGTGTTCGAGGTCTGGAAGAAAGCGGGCCTCGACCCGCTGACGGCCTTCGCCGAGATCGCAAAGGAGCGCGAAACGATCTCAGCCGAGATCCAAAGGTCCGGCGGCCGGCTCGGCCCCATGCGCGGCTTCGTGATCCCTACACTGAAGGCCATCGGCCTCGGTTCCGAGCGGCTGATCGGCCATTTCGACGAGATGTTCCGCGCGAACTTCGGCGGCCGGACGGAGAGCGTGGCGAAGGATCCGTGGGGAGTGCCCGAGGACCTCGAAGCCTGGGTGAACGAAGGCGCATAGGGCGGCCGCGGGGGGCTCGCGCCGGGCGCCTCGCCACGACGCTCGCCACGGCTGTCCTCCTGCTGGCGTGTGCGCGCCCTTCCGCGCAGCAGGAGCCGCCGCTCGCCACGCTTGGGCCGCCAGAAATCTCCGTCTCGCGGCTCGCCCTCGGCACGCTGGTCACGATCGTGGTGCGCGACCCGGATCGCGATCGCGGGCACGCGGTCATCGAGCGCGGCTTCGCGGAGATCGAGCGCCTCGAGGGCCTCCTCTCCGAGTGGCGCGAGACGAGCGAGATCTCGACGCTCAACCGCCGGGCGGGCGACGGCTGGACAGCGGTATCGAGCGAGACCCTCGCCGTGCTCGAGGCGTCGCGCGCGCTCGCGTCCGAGAGCGAGGGGGCCTTCGATCCGACGGTGCTGCCGCTCGTGCGTCTCTGGGGCTTCGAGGGCGGGAGCCCGGGGCTGCCCGACGCGAAGACGCTTGAGACGACACGAATGCGTGTCGGATGGGAGACGATCGAGATCGACGCCACGGCCGGCCGTGCGCGGCTCGCCCGGCCCGGCGCGGCCGTCGGTCTCGGCGCCATCGGCAAGGGCTTCATCGCCGACCGCGTACTCGAAGGCCTGCGCGAGGGCGGCGTTCCCGCCGCCATGGTGAAGGCATCGGGCGACCTCGCCTTCTACGGCGGCACGCAGGCGCGTCCCTGGCCGATCGCCGTCGAGGATCCGTCACGCCCGGGAGAGGCCCTGGCGGAGCTCGAAATGCTGGAGGGAGGAATCTCCACCTCGGCGCCGACCTGGCGGCGCTTCGAGGCAGACGGCGCCGAGTATCACCACCTGCTCGACCCGCACACCGGACGCCCGGCGCGCGGTGCGCGCTCCGTCACCGTCGCCGCTCCGTCCGCGACGCGCTCCGACGCGCTCTCGACAGCGGTCTTCGTGATGGGCGACAAAGGGCCCGACTTCATCACCGCGAGGCCCGACCTCGGCGCTCTTATCCTCTTCGAGGACGGCCGCCGCTTTGCCTCTCCGGGCCTCGCCGTACGCTGGACTGACGCCCGCTAGCAGAGGCAGGCGGCGCTCGGCTACTCCGACCCGGCCGGCGGCAGCGGCGCCCACCAGGTCTCGTACAGGCAGGCCCCGACGAGGAAGAAGAGCGTGCCGTGGTAGAGGACGCTCGAGAAGAGCTTCGCCGGCGCGAATGCCGAACCACAGGACCAGACGATCCACGGCGTGGCGAGGTCGAAGGCCGCGGCGCCATAGGCAAGGATCGTGACTACCACGCGCGCACGCTCGCTCCAGCCCGTCATGAAGAAGACGTGCGTCAGCACGAGCAGCAGCATGGGCACGATGAAGACGTGAAAGTGCGTGTTCTCGAGGAGCTCGTGCAGCTCTTTCGGGAAGCGCATCCCCGACTCGTCGCCCAGATAGTAGGCCGCGACCCCCGCCGACGTGAAGCCGGTCTTCCACACGAGCAGCGCGATATTCGAGGCGTAGCCCACCAGCACGAAGAGCAAGAAGCCGGTGAGCGTCGCCCGGAGTGCGAGCGAGCTCGTCCGGAGATAGCGGCCGTTCGTAAAGACCTTCAACTGGCGCCCCGCCCATGAAAGAAGAGCTTCAGCCCCCGGTATTCGCCGTCGCCGGCGGCGCACCGATCGCCACGCCGCATAGGGCGAGGGCGCGGCGAACGCCGCGCGAGAGCGAGTCGACCGAGATCGTTGCGCCCGTCAGGTTGCGGATATCCTCTCCGCGGCGGATCGGGTCGACGAGAGCCTTGCCCTGATATTGGGCCCGGAAAGCCTCGCGCTCGATCTCGTAGCCGCGCGGCTCACGGTAGGTGAGGAGCAGCACCTGGTCGACCTTGCCTTCGGGCGTGATCGCGACGAGGAAGCGGAACGGCAGGGTCTTGGCGATCTCCTCCAGCACCAGGGCATGGCCGAGGAGCGCGTCACCGTGAAAGGCCTCGCGCAGCACGACTGTCCGATCGCGGGCGGCGTAGCCAAGCTCTGCCGCGACGCGAGCCTGCTCCGCCTCAGTCAGGGAAACGACACGCTGCTCGATGCGGGTCGCGTCGGGAAAGGCAAGCGCCAACGCCTCGGCGTCGGTGTGGTAGACCTGCACGGCGCCGACAGGAAGCGCAGCAAAGCATGCCGCAGCCAGCAGCAGAGCGGCGCGGAGCATGCCGCGCATCCCCTTCCTTCCCCATCGCTCTGCCAGCTTAGAATCCAAAGGTGAGCCCCGTGAGGAAGGACTGCGCACTGCCCTCGTTCTCGCGAGCGGGAAGGTAGTTCGTGAGGCCAACGAGGCTACCGCCTCCCGTGTAGATGTACTCGTAGGCGAGGGTGAAGGTGACCGAGGAGACGGGCCGATAAGCGAAGCCCAGAGTTGCCCGCGAGAGCTGCCGCGCATCGATCTCGTTCGCGGTGACGATCCCGTTCGCGAACTCGAGCCCCGAGAGCATGTGATCGAAGAAGACCTGTTCCCAGCGCGCCACGGGGATGAGCTGCGGCTGGCTAAAGCCGAGGCTCGGCATCCAGCCCGGCCAGAACGGATAGCGTGCCTCGATCCAGTAGCCGGTCTTGCGCTTCGTCAGCGGATTGAGCGCGAACTCGATCTCGGGCTCGAGACGGGGATCGAAGGCGCTGGTGTTGTTCGACTCCGAGCGCAGCGCCGTGCGCGCGAAGCTCTCGGCGACGCGCTCGATGTCGTTCCAGCCCGTCGTCACAAACTCCCACTCGAGCTCGAGCCCGTAGAGCTGCGTGATGCCGTCCAGCGACAGCGAGGTGACGTCGGCCCCCTGGAGGTAATCCGGCGTGTAGCGCCCCGTGTAGAACGAGGCTGCAATCTCGTGCCCCAGCCCGGGCGACCACGCGAGCCGGCCGGCGACCGCTTTGCTGTCCTTGATGTCGTTCGAGAACGAGCCCGTCTGCATCGAGAACTCGCCCTCGAGCTCGAGCTTGTCGCGGCGTCCGTTTCGCGTCTGGGCCACCTCTTCGAGCGTGCCCTCGATGCTGGCGCCGTTCATGACGTAGAGCTGGTAGTCGAGCTCCGTCTCCCCAAGCGGAATCCGGCCGACGAAGCCCGCGCCGAGCTCGTCCCAGGCCGCAGCAATCGGGAGCACGGGCGCGCCGCGGTCCACCAACGTGCGGCGCGGCAGCAGCCAGAGATCGTCGTCGTGGCGGATGTTGAAGCGGCCGATCGGAACCAGCACGCCACCCGCACGGATCTGGAGCCGCGGATCGAGCTCGAACTGGAGCCAGGCCTGCTCGAGGGCAATCTCCGAGCCGCTCGTTCCTTCGACCTCCTGCTCGATCCTGAGTCCGCCGGCGGTCGGGAAGCTGGCGCGCTCGAGCTCGAGCTCGCGGAAGCGCTCGTACTCGAGCTCCGAGTAGAACGTGAGCCGTGGATGGATCTGCGCCTCGGTGGTGAAGACGAGACGCCGCATCGTAAACGTATCTTTCTGATTCGCGAGGTTCGCGTTCTCGTAGCGCATCGAGCCGTAGCCGCCGAGGCGGATGCGGTCGAAAACACTCGAGAGCGAGCTCACCTGCTGCTCGACCTCGGCCACTTTCGCGCCGTCGACATTGCGCTCCTGCTTCAGGTTGTGCAGCTCGTCGGTGACGGCACGGAGCTGATCCTCGATCCGCTGCAACCGCGCGTCGGCATCGTCTGCGGCACGGGCGGCCGGCGCCGGCAGCGCCGCGGTTGTCAGCACTAACACCAGGGCTCCAGCCAGGCGCGCTCCTGCCCGTCGTGCCGTCTCTCCTCGCGCTAGGTTCCCGCCCCCCCGCCGCGCTACCCGCTGTCCCATGCTGTGCTCCTTGCCGGCCCGCCGGTGGCTGGCCGCCGGGATCCATGAAAATGAAATCCGTTTTCATTATTGATATGAAAACAGATCTCAATTTCATTCGCAAGGGAAATCGCCAGGCGCTCCGAGGGGGCCTACTCGGCCGAGAGCGGGAGGGCCTGCCCGTCGAGACCGGGGGGGATGGCCAGGCCCAGATGCCGGGCCAGGGTCGGCGCGATGTCTACGGGAGCCGCCCGACCTCGCACGACGCCCTCTGCAATGCCGGGCCCCAGGAAGACGAGCGGTACGGCACGGTCGTAGAGATAGGGCGTGCCGTGCGAGGTGCCCGCGGGATACGCCGAGAGCTCGCAGGTGGGGTCCGTCTGGATCACGAGATCGCCGCTGCGCTCGGGATCGAAGGAGTTGCGATAGAGCTCGGCCCAGGGCTGCGGCCCCTCGCCTTTCGCGATCTCGGCTGCCGTCCAGACGCGTGTGACACCCAGTTGTGTCGATAGAAAAGCCTTCGCCACTTCTGCAACCGTTTCCGCGGGTACGCCGCGCGCGGCGGCTAGTTTCCGGTTCACGCTCAGCTCGAGGCTCGCGTGCAGCAGCCAGGGCTCTTCGTGCGACGGGCTGCCCGGCTTTTCGAGCGCCACCGCCAGGGCCACTTCGAGCTGCTTCGCGAGCGCCTTCGCGTCCATGCGTCCTCCCCGTACGGGGCAGGCGCTGCCCCCCACCTGCGCGAGAACCTCCGGCAGCTCGAGCACGCCGTGATCGGCCGTGAGCACGACGAGTAGCCGTCCCTTGCCGACGCCCTTCTCCAGCGCGTCGAGGAAGTACCCGAGATCTCTGTCGAGACGGCGAAGCGCATCGCGCGCCTCCTGACTTCCCGGCCCGTAGAGATGCCCCACGGTGTCGGTGGCAGAGAGGCTGACGGCCAGCAGATCCGTCGCCTCGGCCTGGCCGAGCTTCTCCTGCTCCACGAGCGTGCGCGCAAAGTCGAGCGTGATCGTATCGAGCCACGGACTGAAGCCGACCTGTTCGAGGAGCTTCTTGCGATCGTCGCTCCGCAGCGGATGGCCGCTCACGCGTAGGAAGCGCGCCACCTCCCACTCTGTATCGTCGATGCGCGCGCCGTTCGGTGGCACGCCTGTCGGATGCTCCCAGCGCGGCGGCACGCCAGCGAGGAAGGCATCGCGTGGTGGATCCTGACCGTGCCAGCGCTCCGCCCACTCGGGCAGCGCGTCGCGGTAGTAGCGGCTGGTCGTGAAGCCGCCCGGAGGCAGGCTCTCGGCCCAGTAGACGCCATCGGGATGCTGCCCGGCCAGGGTGATGGCGGCGCGATCCTTGCCTGAGACGGCGAAAACTCGAGTGGCCGGCGAGGCCTGCTTCATCCAGTCGCCGAGCGTCGTCACGCGCAGCCGGCGCGGCGAGCGGCCCTCTCCCGCAGCGCCGGACGGTCCGAGGGTTCGCGCATCGGGCGCCTCGTCCCCAACGCAGTAGAGGCTCCGCCCGCTCTCGTGGTCGATGTAGTCGTTGAGCGGGATGCCGGCTGGCCCGGGATGATGCCCGGTCAGGATCGTTGCGTGTCCCGGACAAGTCTCCGTACCCGCATGAGCGTGGGCCGCGTCTGCGAAGACGCGCCCTTCGCGCGCGATGCGACCGAGGCCGCCGGGGAGCGCCGGATCGAGGCGGTCTGCGCGGAGCTGGTCGATGGAGAGAACGAGCACGAGGCGCGGCGGCGGCGTACCGCTTGCAGTCGGCGCCAGTACGGCGACCAGGCATGCGAGCGCCGCAGCCCGGAGGACGCGCCTCATGCCGGCGTGCCCGCGCGGCGCTTCACTGCTTCTTGCTGCACTCGGGACAGTGCCCGTAGAGCTCGTGTCGGTGCCGTAGCACCTGGAAGCCATAGCGCTCCGCGATCTCCTCCTGCGCCGTCTCGATCATCTTGCACTCGAATTCCACGATCTTGCCGCAACGCACGCAGACCAGATGGTCGTGATGCTCGTGCGGGATCTCATAACTCGCCACGCAGCCGTCGAAATGCCGCTCGTTGGCGAGGCCCGCTTCGCAGAGCAGCTTCATGGTTCTATACACGGTCGTGTATCCGATCTGCGGAAAGCGGTCGCGTACCCGCTGGTACAGATCTTCGCCCGTGACATGGCCACTGGCCTCGAGGAAAACCTTGAAGATCGCCTCACGTTGCCGTGTCTGCTTGAGGCCCTTCGTCCCGAGGTAGCGGTTGAGGGCGGTATGCTCGACCTCATGCGCCATTGCCCAAGGCTAATCGATCGCAGCATGCGGCAGCAACCCGAGGCGCCCGGGGCTGCTCGCCGCCGGGCCCAGCCTCATGCTCGCGCCAGCAGCTCCTCGGCACGCTCGGCCACGGCGTCATCGGGTGATTGACTGAGGAGTCGAAGCTGCGTGCGAAGCCCGCTCGTGGCCCGAAGCTGGCCAGATTTGGCGCGCTCCGCGAGCGCGTCGAGGACGGTCATCAGAAGCGCGGGATCCCTCGTGTCCAGGAAGAGCGTCAGCAGCGCAGGATCGTCGGGAACGCCGAGGGCCGCACAATGGGCCTGGCAGGCCGCGTCGAAGCCAGGCGTTCCATGCGCCTCGCGCACGGCGCGAGCGAGGCGCTCGCCCTCGGTTCCGCCGGCCTGCTTCGAGAAGAGAGAGCCATCGAGCTGGCGTACATACTGCTTGGCGGCGGCCGCCGCGCGCGCCACGGCCGCGGGGCTGCTCGGGCGCCGCTCCGCCGGCACGCGGGAGCCCGAGCGGTCGCGAGATGCGTCGATCTCGCGCCAGCTCTTGCGCGGACGCTCACTCGTATCCCGAGGATCGTCGCCGCCACCCGACGTCATCTCGAGGCCGCACCGGCGGCCGGCGCGAGCGCGGGCTCGGAGCGGCCCTCCGCGCTGCGCAGGTTTCGCAATGCCGCCTCGTTCCCGCAGTCGAGGGCCACGGCGCGGCGCCAGGCTGCGAGGGCGGCGTCCTCGCGGCCGGCGGCTTCGTAGGCAATGCCGAGGTGGTTCTGCACCTCCGAGGAGTCGGGCAGCAGGCGCGCGGCCTGCTCGAGATCGGCGATCGCTGTCATGGCGTCTCCCTGATCGAGGGCGCGGCTTCCCGAGCTGTAGAGCCGGGCGCCGGAGAACGTGCTGCAGCCGGCACATGCGAGCAGGAGCGCGAGCCCGGCCGCAACACGAAGCACTACGAAAGGTCGCATCGCTCCCCTTGTAGCCGTCTTCGCCCGGCGTCTGCAAGCCGAGCCGCTCCAGGGGAGGCAGAATCTGCTTGCGGCCCCGCGGCCTCCGTCGTTTCGAGCCCTGGAGCTTCTCATGAACACCGAGATCGTCCGCACTGCCCCGCACGGCACGCTGCGCTCCGGCGGAGCCCGCGAGGTCTTGCTCCTCGCCTATCCCATCGTCCTCACGCAGCTCTCGCAGACCTTGATGTTCGCGGTAGACGCCGCGATGGTCGGCCGCCTCGGCGCGACGGAGCTCGCCGCTGTGGGCTTCGGCGGCATCTGGATCTGGACCACGATCTGCTGCTTCATGGGCGCCGTCTCCGGCGTCCAGACCTTCGTGTCGCAAGAGCATGGCGCCAAGCGCGCCGGCGCGGCCGGCCGCTGGGTATGGCAGGCGATCGCGGGCATCCTGCCGATGCAGCTCGCAGCCGTGGCGATCTTCGTGTGGGCGCTGCCGATGTGGCTCGCCTGGCTGGGCCCGTCGGAGGCGCTGCAGAAGCACTGCATCGATTACGTACACGGGCGCGCCTTTGGCATGCCCGCGCTCCTCGGCTGCATGACGCTCGCGGCGTTCTTTCGGGGCATCGGCGACACGAAGACTCCCCTCTACGTGACCCTCGCCGACAACGTGGTGAATGCAGTTCTCGCCTACGGCCTCATCTTCGGCCGCCTCGGCCTCCCGCAGTGGGGCCCGTTCGGCGCCGGCGTCGCGACGAGCGTCGCCGACTGGGTCTACCTCGTGACGATCGCCGGCTTCTTCCTGCGCCCTGCCCTCGCGAAACGCTTTGCGACGCGAGAGCTCCGCATCGAGTGGGCCATGGTCCGGCGCTATCTACGCACGAGCCTTCCCATCGGCGGCCAGTGGGTGCTCGATATGAGCGCCTTCGCGCTCTTCGCGACGCTCGTGGCACGGATGGGGGACGTGCCCATGGCCGCGAACCAGGCGCTGCTGAACCTGCTCTCGTTCACCTTCATGGTCGCCTACGGCATCTCTATCTCGTGCTCGACGCTCGTCGGGCGCTACGTCGGAGCGGGCGACCTCCCGGCCGCCGAGCGGAGCTACCACACCTCACTCGGTCTCGGCCTCGCTCTCGCCGGCGTGGTGGCTCTCGCCTTCGTGACGATTCCCGGGCCGCTGTTTCGCATCTTCACGGATGATCCCGGCGTCCTCGCCCTTGGCGGCCCGCTGCTGCTGCTCGCCGCAGCGTTCCAGCTCCTCGACGCCCTCGGCATCGTGGCCGGCGGCGCCCTGCGCGGCGCCGGCGACACGCGCTGGCCCTTCCTGGTGCAGACGGGCCTCGCCTGGGGCCTGCGCGTTCCGCTCGTCTATCTCTTCGGCATCGTGCTCGCGAAGGGCGTAGTGGGCGCCTGGCTCGCTGAGCTCGTCTACATCTGGGTGCTGGGCGGCGCCTTCGCACTGCGGCTGCGCGGCGAGGCGTGGAAGAGGGCGAAGATCTAGCGGCTCAGTGCACCCGCGGCAGCTCGACGTGCGCCACGACCGGCAAGTGATCCGACGCGCGGCGTGCGGCCATGCTGTCGTGCGCGTGGATCTCCACGATGCGTGCGCCGCGGGCGTAGATGCGGTCGAGAGCGAGGACGGGCCGCGCTGAAGGGAAGCTCGGCGGCCAGGCCTGGTTGTCGTGAGCGCCGAGGGCGGCGTCGAGGGCGCGCGTCGCGCGGCACTGGCGCCATGCGTTCATGTCGCCGAGCAGGATGGAGGCACCACTTCGGAGCTGCGGATGCTCGAGCAAAGACTGCACTTGCTGGTGTCGCGTACGGTCTACGAGCGCGAGGTGTGTTGCCACCACGACGAGCGAGCCTGCCGGCGCGTCGAAGCTCGCGGCCACGGCCAGACGCTTCTCGAGGCGCGAGAAGGAGAGATCGAGGGTGGAGACGATCGATACCGGCCAGCGCGAGAGGACCGCATTGCCGAGCTCGCCGGCGCGGTGGATGCGGGTAGCAGCGAAGGCGAGGTGAAGGCCGAGCGCGTCGGCGAGCTTCTCCAGCGGGTCTTCTTCGTGCGGCGGCCGCAACACCTCTTGAAGCGCGATCACGTCTGCGCCGAGCTCGGAGATCACGAAGGCGGCTCGGGCGGGATCGGGGTCTCCCCTTCCGTTGAGGCCCGTCCAGCGGTGCACGTTGTAGGTCGCGACCGTGAGCTCGGAGCCCATCGGCGCAACGCTCGCGGGATGGCGCGGCGCGCGCACGAGAGAGACGTTCGGCATCAACGGGACTGCGGCCGGCCGCGGCTTCGTGAGCCGCGCCGC
>CAYGXT010000010.1:0-3030 GCA_964353695.1 uncultured Myxococcaceae bacterium | reverse complement strand
CCGCCAGGTGGCGTGCTGCGCGCCCCGGCAGGCGCCGCGGCTTCTTGCTACCGGCCGTGCCGGTGGCAGAATCTCCCGTGGGCTCTCGACGCTTCGCCATGGACGGGTCGCGCTCCGGCCATGAGACTAGCCGCAAGGGCGCGCAGCGCCCGTGCAGCGAGTCAACGGCGAGCGAAGGCCGCTGCCCGGCGAGCGCAGCGAGGCGTGGAGCTCAGTGGGCAGCCTCGGGACGTGGGACCGGCTGGCCGATAGGCGGAGTGGGGCGCCAGCGCGCCCGGACCCCGGGGAAGCCTTGCTGATCCTTCGCCCGATCTGCCGAAACGATCTCGAGCCGCTGGTCGCGCTCGCGAGCCTGCTCGACTCCGTGAACCTGCCGAGCGACCGCGAATTCCTGGCCGCGCGGATCGAGAGTTCGCTGCGCTCCTTCGCCGGCGGGCTCGAGGACCGCCGCCTGGGCGTCTACGTCTTCGTGCTCGAGGACGCCGCCGCGGACCGGGTGATCGGCACCTCGACCATCCTCGCCAAGCATGGAATGCCGGGGCGCCCATTCTACTGGCTCGAGGTCTACACCGAAGAGAGACACAGCATCGAGCTCGACCGGCGCTTCGAGCACCGGAAGCTACGCCTGCGCTCCACCGAGGACGGCGCCACCGAGATCGGTGGCCTGATCCTCGAGCCGGGCTACCGGCGAGATCCGCGAAAATGCGGCAAGGCGCTCTCGATCGTACGCTTCGCCTACATCTCGGCGCATCCTGACCGCTTCGAGCGCGACGTCATGGCCGAGATGCTGTCTCCCTTCGAGGCGTCGGGGACCAACCTGCTCTGGGAGGCCTTCGGCGCTCGCTTCACGGGCCTGGACTACCGCGAGGCCGACCGTCTCTCGACCCGCAGCAAGAGCTTCATCGCCGATCTCTTCCCGCGCGATCCGGTCTACATCACGCTCTTCCCGCCACAGGTGCAGGCCGTGATCGGCGAGCCAGGCGAGATGGCGCTGCCGGCCGTGCGCATCCTCGAAAAAGTCGGCTTCCGCTACCTCCATCAGGTAGATCCTTTCGATGGCGGGCCCTACTACGGCGCCGCACGCGACGTGATCGCATCCGTACGCGAGCACCGCGAGCTCGTGCTGCCGAGCCTCTCGACCGAGGCTGAACTTTTTGCCGAAGGTCCTCTCGCTCTGGTCTCCGCCGAGGCCGCGCTCGGCTTTCGCGCCAGCGTGGTGCCGCTCGATCCCAGGGGCACACCCAGCGTCTCTCGCGAGGTGCGCGAGGCCCTGGGCGTCAAGAGCGGAGATGCAGTCGCGGTGACGCCCCTCCCATGAGCTCCGGTGCGAACGAAGTGCTGGTGAGCCGCTCGCCGGCCGATCCGCGACAAGAGCTCGGGCGCTTCCCCGTAGCGGACGCGGCGGCCGTGGATCGCGCCGTGGCCCGCACGAGAGAGGTCTTCCCGGCGTGGCGGGATGCCGGGCCCCTCGCCCGCGCCGAAATCTGCCTTCGCTTCCGTGATCTCGTCCGTGCCCGGTGCGATGAGCTGGCCCACCTGATCGCGCTCGAGGTGGGAAAGGCGCTCTGGGACGCAAGCGCCGAGGCTGCCCTGGTGCCGGCCAAGGTCGACGTAACGCTCGCCGAAGGCATGCGTCTGGTTCGGACGATCGAGGCGGGGCCCGGCGCGCGCACGACCTTCCATCCGCGCGGCGTTCTGGCCGTCCTCGGACCCTTCAATTTTCCGGCGCATCTTCCCAACGGCCACGTCGTCCCAGCTCTGGCCATGGGCAACACTGTCGTGTGGAAGCCAAGCGAGCTCGCGCCGGCCGTGGCGGCCTGGATCACCAGCGCGTGGAAGCAGGCCGGTCTACCGCCGGGCGTTCTCGAGCTGGTGTACGGTGCGGGCGAGATCGGTCGCATGCTCGCCGTGCATCCCAACGTGGACGGCGTCCTCTTCACCGGCTCCTCGGCTGTGGGCCAATCGCTTCTACGGGCCACGCTCGCCCAGCCCGGAAAGCTTCTAGCCCTCGAGCTGGGCGGGAAGAACGGCGTCCTGGTATTGGCCGACGCCGATCTCGATCTCGCCGTGGCCGAGACCGCCCTCTCGATCTGTGCCACGACCGGGCAGCGCTGCTCATCGGCGAGCCGGATCTTCGTGGAGACGTCGCTCTTCGACCGCTTCTCCGAACGCCTCTCGGGCCTGCTGCGCGGCGTTCGTCTCGGACACCCCTTGGAGGACGGCGTCTTCATGGGGCCTCTCGTCTCCGTGCGCGCGCACGAGAAGCTGATGCACTACCGCGAGCTCGCTCGCGAGGCCGGTGGCGAGCGCATTCCCTGCGGCGAGACCGTGCTACCGCCGCCGTATGCAGAGCCAGGCCTCGTGCGCTTCGCGCGCGCAGCGCAGACGCACCCCTACCAGCGGGACGAGATCTTCGGCCCGGAGGCGGCCCTCTACCCGGTGGACGGCCTCGATCACGGCATCGAGGCGCTGAACGATTCCGACTTCGGCCTGGTCGCGAGCGTCTTCACCCGCGACCGCGCGCGCTACGAGCGCTGCATCGGCCGCGTACGCACGGGCCTGCTCAACTGGAACCGGGGCACCATCGGCGCCAGTGGCAAGCTCCCCTTCGGCGGTCTGCGACGCAGTGGCAACGACCGCCCGGCGGGCCTGTTCTCGACGCTCTACTGCAGCGTGCCCCAGAGCCACCTCGAGCATGCTGGCGGCTTCGATCCGAAGACGCTTCCGCCCGGGATGCCACGGCCGTGACCGAGGTCGCGTACCGGCGCAGCGTGCTGATGGGCGACCCGACGCATTTCAGCGTCAAGGGCGGCGCCAACCCGCATACACGTACGCGCTGGGGCACGCGCCGCAGCGTCGACCGCACGACGGCCATCGCGCAATGGACTCGGCTGAAGGCGACGCTCGAAGACCTCGGCGTCCGCGTCCTCGTTGTGCCACCAGACTTTGGTCAGCCAGGCCTCGTCTACCCCGCCAATGCCGGCTTCATGACCGAGGTGGATGCCGAGAAGTCTCTCGCCGAGAAGACCT
>CAYGXT010000009.1:0-20605 GCA_964353695.1 uncultured Myxococcaceae bacterium | reverse complement strand
GGCTCCATCAGCTGGCAGGTCCGGATCACCTCCTCGGCGTCCAGGGTAGCCAGCTCGATGTCGAAGACGTCGATGTCGGCGAAGCACTTGAAGAGGACACCCTTGCCCTCCATCACGGGCTTGCCAGCCAGGGGGCCGATGTTGCCGAGCCCGAGTACGGCCGTGCCATTCGTAACGACCGCGACCAGGTTCCCCTTCGCCGTGTACTTGAAGACGTCTTCGGGATTGGCCGCAATCTCGCGGCAGGGCTCGGCCACCCCCGGGGTATAAGCGAGCGCTAGATCCACCTGTGTAGCCGTGGGCTTGGTGGGGACGACCTCGATCTTGCCCCGACGTCCTTCGGAGTGATACGCGAGGGCCTGCTCCTTGGTGATCATGACGGCTACTTCGTCCTCGGCCCCCGAGGAACGATTGCCCTCGGGCAGCGCTGGCGACGCTTGGAAGCGCCGCGGGAGTGCAATCCTAGCCCTTCATCAGCTCCCGGGCGATCACCAGCCGCTGGATCTGGTTGGTGCCCTCGTAGATCTGCATCAGCTTCGCGTCTCGCATCAGCTTCTCGACCGGGTATTCCTTCGTGTACCCGTTGCCGCCAAAGATCTGGACGGCGTCAGTCGTGACGCGCATGGCCATGTCGGTCGCGAAGCATTTGGCGAAGGAGGTGTTCTTCGAGGCCCGAACGCCGCGGTCCACCAGCCAGGCGCTCTGGAGCGTGAGCAGCCGCGCCGCCTCGATGTCCTTTGCCATGTCGGCCAGCATGAACTGCACCGCCTGGAAGCCCGCGATCGGGAAGCCGAAAGCCTTGCGCTCCTTCGCATAGGCGAGGCTCTCTTCGAGGGCCCGCCGCGCGATTCCCGTGGCCAGAGCGCCGATCGGGGGCCGCGTACGGTCGAGGGTACGCATGGCGATCTTGAAGCCCTCGCCCTCCTTTCCGAGGCGGAGCGAGGCCGGTACCCGCACGTTATCGAAGTGGATCACGCGGGTGTCGCTGGCCCGCTGACCCATCTTATCCTCTTTCTTGCCCTTCGTGATGCCCGGCAGGTCGCTTGGCACGATGAAGGCCGTGATGCCCTCGTGCCGGGACGCCCGATTCTGCGTCGTGAAGACGGTGTAGAGATCCGCTACGCCGCCGTTCGTGATCCAGCACTTGGTGCCGTTGAGCAGATAGTCGTTGCCGCTCTTCTCGGCGAGGAGCTGGAGCCCCGCCACATCGGAGCCCGCATTCGGCTCCGAGAGACAAAAGGCGATCAGCCGGAAGCTCGCGGTGGCCCAGCCGAGCCACTCCTTTTTTTGGGCCTCGCTCCCGGCGATCACGATCGGCATCAGGCCGAGATCGTTGGCCATGATCGAGGTCGTGAATCCGGAGCAACCCCAGGCGAGCTCCTCCGTCATCAGGCAGTTGTCGAGGGAGCAGAGGCCAACGCCCCCGTATTCCGGGGCGACACAGGTGCTGGCGAGGCCGAGCTCCCAAGCTCGCTGGATGACCTGATGCGGGAACTCTCCACTCTGATCGTACTGAGCCGCCACGGGGGCGATTTCTGTCTGAGCAAAACGCCGCGCGGTTTCCTGCAGCGCCATCTGATCGTCGGAGAGGCCAAAATCCACGCAGAACCCCCAGTCATTTTCTTGAGAGGACGGGGACTTGAGGCGTCGGAAACTAGGAGACGGCCAAGCCGTGGGCAAGCTTGCTCGAGACGCCGGGGCCGCGCTGGTTGGGATCAGATACGGAAGGAGCCGAGACCTTCGGAGAGACGCGTGGCCGCCGCAACCACGAGGGGAACGACCTTGGACAGCAGCATCTCGGCTTCGAGCCGGAACGAAGGGCCCGACACCGAGACCGCAGCGGCCACCCTACCGAAAGCATCGAAGACCGGTGCAGCCGCACAGGCAAGGCCCGGCTCACACTCTTCCAGATCCACGGCATAGCCCTGGCTGCCAACCGTACGCAGATGCTCCAGAAGTTTTGACGGATCGGTGATGCTGGAGGGCGTCCGGGCCTCGAGCCTTCCCGAAGAAATGATCTGACGGTGGTAGGTCTCCTGTAACCCCTTCGGGGCGCAGCCGATCAGGATCTTGCCGAGGGCCGTGCAATGCGCCGGGAGCCGGCGCCCGACACGCAGGCTCGTCTGGACGAGTCGATCGGCCACCTCGCCATCGACGTGCACCACCTCGAACTCGCGCAGCATGCCGAGATGAGTCGACTCTCCGGTTTCCTGTGCGAGCTCTTCGAGGACCGGACGGGCCTGTCGCAGCAGGCTGCGGTTTCTCGCGAAGTATTGCCCGATCTCGAGGCAGCGAGCGCCGAGCCGATAACGATCGGTTCGCGAGCATTGCTCGACGTACCCCGCCTGCTCGAGCGTGGCGAGTAACCGAAACACGTTGTTCTTGTGCAGGTCGAGGCGGTGGGAGAGCTCCGTGACGCCGAGCTCTTCCTCGTTGGCGAAGGCCTCGAGCAGTGCGAGCGCATTGCTCACCGTCTGGATCGCGTAATCGCCCTTGAGCCTCTTCATCGTCGCCCCTTGGGGGTGGTAGCCGGCGACTGGACAGGATCGAGCCTCTTCAGGGTCTGCATCCACGAGATTCGGCAGGGAGCAGCAAACGAGGAAGTCTATGCGATGGGTCCGGCGTGATCGAGGATTATAATCGCAATCCGCGTTGGGATGTCAACGCTTTCGAGACGAAAAAGTTCTCGCGCTTCGTCGGAGATCGGAAAACGACACCTTACTGTGTCATGCGGGCGGCGCAGCGCCGCCCGCAGCGCGGCTCTCTCCCTCGGTTGCGAGCAGCTCCAGCACCAGCAGCGCGACGCCGGTCACGATGAAGCTGTCGGCAAAGTTGAAGTCGGGCCAGCTATATCCCGTCCAGAGCCGGAAGTGGAGGAAGTCCACGACCTCACCACGAGTGATCCGGTCGATGAGATTTCCGAGCGCTCCGCCGAGGATGAGCCCAAGAGCGAGCGAGGAGAGACGGTCCCCGGGGGCGAGCTTGCGATAGAAGGAGAAGATGATCGCGATGGCCACCAGCGAGATGACGATGAAGAAGGTAAGACGCAGCGTCGGCTCGAGGCCGACGAATGTGCTGAACGCCGCCCCAGGATTCCGCACATGCGTGATATAGAAGAAGTTCTCGATGACCGAGATGCGATCGGCGTAGCTGAGATGCGTGTCGATCCAGATCTTGGAAGCCTGATCCGCGACGACCGACAGGATGCTTGCGAGCAGAAAGATCCGGAGCCTCGGTTGCATGCGGCTCGCACCCTACCAGAGGGATAAAGGCGAGGCCATCAGAACAGATCCCGGAGCCAGCCGAGAACGCCACGTTCCCGCCGCTCCTCCGCGTGCGGCCTCTTCCCCGGAGCTTCGGGCTGGCTCGCGGGCGTCGGGGCCTGGCGATCCACGACAGCCCCCTCGGGACAAACGCGTGTCGGCTCCGTCCCTAGGATGAAAACCTCGCTTCTGCGTCCCGGGCAACCCTCCATCGCGAGCGCTCCCGACGCCGGATCAACGTCCATCTGGACCACCTCCGGCGGCGTTGCGAACTGCCCGCGCACCTCGCCACCCGTTGCCTCCTTGAGAAACCGGATCCAAATCGGAAGTGCCCCACTCGCACCCGTGAGTCCCGTCTTGCGCGGCTCGTCGAAGCCGACCCAGACCACGACCACCATCTCGGGGGTAAAGCCAACGAACCAGGCGTCCTTCTCATCGTCGGTCGTACCCGTCTTGCCGGCGATCGGGCCCACGAGCCCGGCATTGCGCACGCCAGCTGCGGTTCCGCGATCGACCACGCCCTCGAGGAGCGAGATCGCGAGGTAGGCCGTGCCAGCGTCGAGAGTGCGCTCGAAGCGTGCCGAGCGACCGGGGATCGCCTGGCCGACCGGATCTACGATGTCCTCGTAGGTGCGAAGCTCGGGCCGAATGCCTCCGTTGGCGAGCGTCGAATAGGCCCGCGCCAGTTCGAGTGGCGTAACGTCCGCTACGCCGAGCGCAAGGCTCGGCACGGGCGGCAGCGGGCTCTCGATGCCGAGCCGGCGCGCCACGTCGGCGACGCGGTCGACTCCGACCTGCTGCGCGAGCCGTGCCGTGGCCACGTTCATCGAGCGTTCCAGCGCTTCGCGCACGGGAACGCGGCCGTGGAACTCGTGGTCGTAGTTGGCCGGACGCCAGATCGGAGCGCCCGGGCTCGAGATCGTGAGCGGCTCGTCGTCGATCTCGCTCGCGAGCGTGAAGCTGGGCTCTCCGGCCTGAGGCTCGAGGGCCGCGATGTAGACGAAGGGCTTGAAGGTGCTCCCGGCCTGGCGGTGCGCCTGGGTGCAGCGGTCGAACTGAGACTCGCCGTAATCCCGCGAGCCCACGAGGGCAAGGATCTGGCCGGTCTGAGGCTGGACCGCCACGAGGCAGGCCTGGAGCGCCTGCTCGGGCTCCTTCGACGCAAGCTTCGGAAAGCGCTTCTCGAGAGCCTTGAGACCCTCGCGAACCGACTGCGCTGCGAGCCGCTGCAGGCGTGGATCGAGTGTCGAGTAGATCTTCAGCCCCTCGGAGCTGAGCGCCTCGAGATCGTACGCCTCGGGAAGCTGGCGACGCAGGGCGTCCAGGAAGAAGCGAGCTTCCGCCGGCTCCACGACCAGCGGCGCGGGCTGGAGAGGCTCGGCTACCGCCGCGTCGTGGGCAGCGGCGTCGATCCTGCCCTGCTCCAGCATCAGGTCCAGCACGAGGTTGCGGCGCGCCTTTGCCCGTTCGGTCTGGTCGAAGGGAGAGAGCCGATTCGGCCCCGGGATCACCGCCGCGAGCGTGGCCGACTCGGCCAGCGTGAGCTCGCGCACGGGCTTGCCGAAGTAGAGCCGCGACGCCTCGCCGACGCCGTGCACCTCGGTAGAGCCGCGCTGCCCCATGTAGATCTCGTTCAGGTAGCACTCGAGAATTTCATCCTTGCCGTACCGGAGCTCCACGATGAGCGCCATCACGGCTTCCTGCAGCTTGCGCGACAACGTACGTGCGGGGCTCAGGAAGAAGTTCTTGACGAGCTGCTGGGTGAGCGTGCTGCCACCCTGGGTGATGGAGCCCGAGCGCAGGTTTGCCCAGAAAGCGCCCACAATGCGCAGCGGATCGATCCCGTGGTGGCTGTCGAAGCGTTGATCCTCGACGGAGATGATGGCTTCGAGAAGCGGACGCGGAACCTCCCCGAGCCGCACCAGCTCGCGCTGTTCACGATCGGGCCCGTAGTAGGCGCCGACGGTCTCGGGCTCGAGTAGCACGACACTTCGTTCGCGCCCCGAGGGGAGCTCGCGCAGAGTGGTGACCTCATGGCCCTCGAGCCCGAGCTCGACCAGATGCGCATCCTCGGCGCGCGAGGGATGCTCGAATGCGCGAAAACCGACGATCGCGCGCTCGGGCCCCCACACGTAGTGCCCAGGCGGGATGGCTGTCGCCGACGGCGCCTCCTTGTAGCCGAGCCGCGAGAGCGTCCCCCGCAGGTCGCTCTGCGCCCAATCGAGACCGGCATAGAGCAGGGTAGGAGCGGATAGGACGCGCGAGGGCACGCGAAAGCGCTGGCCGTCGAAGCGGGCCCGTACCATGCGGTCAAGACGCACGGCATAGCTGCCGGCGAACACGCCGCCCACAACGCCGAGCCCGAAGATGAGCCAGCGCAGCAAGCGTCGGACTCCGCCGCCCCTCGAGCCCTGGCGCCGTCCGGGTCGCCGCCGGGCCCGACCGCGGCCGCGCCCCGCAGGCGCCCTTCTGCTGGCGTCGCGTGCCACAGCCACCCCCGCCGACAGTCTCGCAGAGCCCCTCCGCTGGGGCTACGCGCTCCTCACCCCACGCAAGCACCCTGGGTACGCATCGGGAGTCGCCGTGCCGCAGCTCCCTTGCCAAATCCCTTTTACTTTCCGAGATTTGGATCCATGACCAAGGCTAAGCTGTGGGGTGGCCGTTTTCAGCAAGCCACCGATCCCACGCTCGAGCGCTTCTCCGCCTCGATCCACTTCGACCGCGCGCTCGCGGGCTTCGACGTGCGTGGCTCGATCGCCCACGCGCGAATGCTGGGCGCGCAGGGAATCATTCCCGAAGGCGACGTCAAGACCCTCGTCTCCGGGCTGGACACGATCCTGCGCGAGATCGAAGCGGGGAGCTTCCCCTTCGATCCGGCCCTCGAGGACATCCACATGAACGTGGAGGCTCGCCTCGGTGAATTGGTTGGCGCGGTCGCTGGCCGCCTGCACACGGGGCGGAGCCGCAACGATCAGGTCGCGACGGACCTCGCTCTCTATCTGCGAGATGCAGCGGAGGCCGCCCAACGCGGGACGCTCCAGCTTCGCTTCGTCCTGATGGCGTGCGCCGCGGAGCACCTCGATACGGTGCTGCCGGGCTACACCCACCTGCAGCGAGCCCAGCCGGTACGCCTGGCCCACCACTGGCTGGCCTTCGTCGAAATGCTCGAGCGGGATGCGGGGCGCTTCGCCGACCTGGGCAGGCGGCTGACTCGCTCGCCTCTCGGCGCCGGCGCCATCGCGGGCTCGACGCTGCCGCTCGATCGGCAGCATACGGCGCGCGCTCTCGGCTTCGATGGGCCGACACGCAACAGCATGGACAGCGTGGCGTCGCGTGACCTCGCCCTCGAGTTCCTGGCCGCCTCGGCCCTGTGCATGGTGCATCTCTCGCGCCTCGCCGAAGAGCTGGTGCTCTGGTCCAGCAGCGAGTTCGGCTTCGTCGAGCTGGCCGACGCCTTCTCCACCGGCTCGAGCCTCATGCCGCAGAAGAAGAACCCCGACACGGCCGAGCTCGTGCGCGGCAAGAGCGGGCGCGTGATCGGGAATCTGGTCGCCTTGCTGACGGTCATGAAGGCCCTTCCGCTCAGCTACAACCGCGACATGCAGGAGGATAAGGAGCCGGTCTTCGACACGGCGTCGACGCTGCGCGGCTGCCTCGAAGTGATGGCCGGAGCCATGGCAACGTTGCGGGTGAACGTGGCGCGCATGCGTGTCGCTGCGGAGGATCCCATGCTTCTCGCCACCGACCTCGCCGAAGCGTTGGTTCGAGAGGGCGTTCCCTTCCGCGAGGCCCACGAGGCCGTGGGCCATATCGTGGCCCACTGTGTAGAGAAGGACGCCGACCTTCGCGCGCTCTCGTGCGAGGAGCTGCGCGCCTTTCATCCGGCCTTCCCAGCCGGCGCCGCGGCGCTCACGGATCTCGAGCGAGCCCTCGAAGGCCGGAGCCTTGCCGGCGGAACCGCCCGCGCCACCGTCGCCGCAGCGCTGGAAGAGGCTCGTGAGCGCGCTCTACGCGAAGCTGCGGCGCTCGGCGCCGGAGCGGAGGGTGCATGAAGCGATCTTTCCCGCTGCTAGTGGCCATCACGCTGACCGTCCTGCTGGCCGTCGCCTGCGGCAAGTACGGACCTCCGCGCCGAGTCGGAGAGGCAGCCCCTACGGCGACGTTGCCCTCGTCGCCGATCCCTCCGCCGCCGATGGGGTCCGAAGGAACGGGTATCTTGAACCCGACCAGCGAGCCCCTACCCGCGCCCATGGCGCCTCCGGAGGAGCCCGAGGAGGATCCTGCCCCGTGACCGCCCCGTCCTTCGTCGCCTTCCCGCGGCGTGACGGCGCCCTCTTCGCCGAGGGCGTGGCGCTCGAGCGCATCGCGGAGGCCGTCGGCACACCCGCCTACGTCTACAGCGCCGGAGAGCTCCGGTCCCGCTACCTGGCCTTGGCACGGGCCTTCGCCGGAGCCCGTGTCACGATCTGCTACGCGCTCAAGGCCAACATGAACCTTGCCGTAGTGCGAACGCTGGTGGCAGCGGGCGCTGGAGCCGACGTGACAAGCGGCGGCGAGCTCTTTCGCGCGCTGCGCGCCGGCGCCGATCCGCGGCGCATCGTGTACTCGGGCGTGGGCAAGCGCGACGACGAGATCGATGCCGCGCTCCGGGTCGGGATCCGCATGTTCAACGTCGAGTCGCGCCCGGAGCTGCGCCGCATCGACGCCCGCGCCGGAGAGCTGGGCCTGCGGGCGCCGGTCGCCTTCCGCGTGAACCCGGACGTCGATCCGAAGACTCACCCCTACATTGCAACCGGGCTGAACACCAGCAAGTTCGGCATCCCGATCGACGAGGCGATGCTCGCCTACGCCGAGGCGAAGGCGCTGCCGAACCTTTGCGTCGTCGGCGTCGACTGCCACATCGGCTCGCAGATCACGCAGCTGCGACCCTTTGCCGACGCACTCGCGCGCATCCGCGCGTTGGTGCAGGAGCTGCGCGCCGCGGGACACTCCATCGAGCTGGTGGACGTCGGCGGAGGCCTCGGAGTCACGTACACCGAGGAGACGCCGCCGACGCCGGAGGAGTATGCGGCGGCGGTGCTGGACGCCGTCGGCGACCTCGGCTGCGAGATCGTGCTCGAGCCCGGGCGCTGGATCACGGCCAACGCGGGCGTGCTGCTGGCGCGCGTGCTCTACGAGAAGGACAACGACGAGAAGCGGTTCGTGGTGGTCGATGCCGCCATGAACGATCTGATCCGCCCGGCGCTCTACCAGTCCAAGATGCGAATCGAGCCTGTGCGAGCCGTCACGGGCGAGACGCGCACGGTCGACGTCGTCGGTCCAGTCTGCGAGTCGGGAGACTTCCTGGCGAAGGATTGCTCGCTCGCGCCCGTCGAGCGCGGCGGGCTGCTTGCCGTATGCTCGGCCGGGGCCTACGGCTTCTCCATGTCGTCCAACTACAACGCCCGGCCGCGCGCGGTCGAGGTGCTCGTGGACGGCGACCGCTTTGCCATCGTCCGCGCTCGTGAGACCTACGAGGACCTCGTGCGTGGAGAGTCGATCCCCGAGGAGATCACGGGATGAGCCGAACGCTCTGCTTCACGAAGATGCACGGCGCCGGAAACGACTTCGTCGTGCTCGACGGTGTCTCCACGACGCTGCCTCCGATCGACCGTATCGCGAAGCGGCTCGCAGATCGCCAGCTCGGCGTCGGCTGCGACCAGATCCTCGTGATACGCCCGTCCACGAGCGCCGATTTCCGGATGGAGATCTTCAATGCCGACGGAAGCCAGGCCGAGATGTGCGCCAACGGCATCCGTGCCTTCTTCAAGTACCTGCGCGATCACCGGCTGACGCTGAAGCAAGAGATCAGCGTGGAGACCCTGGGTGGGATCGTGCGCCCGCACTGGGCCGGGCCCGATCTCGTCCGCGTCGACATGGGCCTCCCCGTGCTGGCCCCCGCCAAGATCCCGACGCTGCTGGGCGCCGGCGATGGCCCCGTACTCGACGTTTCTCTCGACGTGGACGGGCAGCGCCTCGTCGTGAGCGCTGTCTCGATGGGCAACCCCCACTGCGTAGTCTTCGTTCCGAGTGTTGACGCCGCGCCCGTGGCAACGCTCGGGCCCCGTATCGAGCAGCATGCAGCCTTCCCGAACCGCGTGAACGTCGAGTTCGTCGAGATCGTCTCGCGAAGCCGGCTGCGCCAACGCACCTGGGAGCGCGGCACGGGCGAGACGCTGGCCTGCGGCAGCGGCGCCTGCGCCGTGGCCGTGGTCGGGATCCTGCGCGGCGTCGTGGATCGAAGCCTGACGATCGAGCTCAGGGGCGGCGAGCTCGAGCTCACCTGGCTGGCGCCGGAAGCTCACGTCTTTCTGACCGGGCCCGCGGCGGAGGTCTTCACTGGCCAGATCACCGTGGAAGGAGAATGAGCGTGTTCGAGGGAGTCTTCACCGCGCTGATTACACCATTTCGCGAAGGCGCCGTAGACGAGCGTGCACTGCGGGAGCTGGTCGAGCTCCAGATCGCTGCCGGCGTGGATGGGCTCGTCCCCTGCGGCTCGACCGGAGAGGCTGCAACGCTCTCCCATGCCGAGCACCGCCGCGTCATCGAGGTCGTGGTCGCGGGTGCGCGCGGCCGCGTACGCGTGGTGGCGGGCACCGGCTCGAACTCGACGTCCGAGGCCATCGCCCTCACGCGCCACGCCAAGGAGGCCGGTGCCGATGGAGCGCTGCTGATCTCGCCCTATTACAACAAGCCGACCCAGGATGGCGTCGTCGCGCACTACGCCGCCATCGCGGCCGAGACCTCCTTCCCGCTCGTCGTCTACAACATTCCGGGCCGGACCGGATCGAATTTGCTGCCCTCCACGTTCGCACGCCTGGCCGAGATCGAGCAGATCGTCGGCGCGAAGGAGTCGAGCGGCGACCTCAACCAGATGGCGCACCTGATCGCGAGCGTTCCGGAGTCGTTCGTCGTGCTCTCCGGGGACGACTGGGCGACGCTGCCGCTGCTCTCCATCGGGGGCAGGGGGGTGATCTCGACCACGTCGAACGTGGCACCATCGGAGATCGTGAGTCTGGTACGTGCCTTCCGAGCGGGAGACGTGGCGCGCGCCCAAGACGTCCACTATCGGCTGCTGCCGCTCGTCGATGCGCTTTTCTGCGAGACCAACCCGATCCCGGTGAAGGCGGCGGTCGCCATGCGCGGCCTATGCCGCGAGGACATCCGGCTGCCGCTCACGACGCTCACCGCACCAAACCGCGAGCGGCTGCAGGTCGTGATGAAGGACCTCGGCCTTCTGTGAGCGAGAGAGCGGCGCGCGTGATCGTGGTCGGCGCCCTCGGACGCATGGGGGAGCGCGTGCGGGCAGCGCTGGCGGCGGAGCCCGGCCTTCGCCTCGGCGCCGCGCTCGAGGCGAAGGGGCATCCCCGCCTGGGGGAGAAGCTCGAGGGCTCGGTCGTCGTCGGCTCCGACGTGGCGGCGGCGCTGCGGGACGGCGATGTCGTCATCGACTTCTCGATTCCCGCCTCAACGCTGCCGCTGCTGCGGCAGGCTGCCGCAGCCGGGTTGGCCTGCGTCGTGGGCACCACGGGCTTTACGCCGGCGGAGCTGGAGGAGATCGTCGGGCTCGCGGCGAAGATCCCCATCGTCCATGCGCCGAACTTCTCGGTCTCCGTCAACGTCCTCACGCATCTCGTGGCGGAGGCGGCGCGGCTTCTCGGTCCCTCCTACGACGCGGAGATCGTCGAGCTACACCATGCCGCCAAGCGTGACGCGCCGAGCGGAACGGCCCTGGCGCTGGCCGCGGCTATCGCCACAGCACGGGGCGAGAAGCTCGCGGAGCATGCCGTCCTCGCGCGCGAGGGCGAGACCGGGCCGCGCCCGGCGGGCGCCATCGGGATGCAGTCACTGCGCGGCGGCGACAACCCCGGCGAGCACACCGTACTCTTCCTCGGCGCAGGCGAGCGACTCGAGCTGGTGCATCGGGCAGCGACGCGGGATCACTTCGCGCGCGGCGCTGTTCGCGCCGCGCGCTGGCTCCTCGGGCGCGGACCTGGTCTGCACGACATGAGCGAGGTGCTGGGGCTCTCCCACTAGCAGTCGAAGTAGAGTTCGAACTCGTGCGGATGCGGCCGCATGCGTACCGCGTCCACCTCTGCCTCGCGCTTGTACTGGATCCAGGACTCGATCACATCCTCGGTGAAGACGTCGCCCTTGAGCAGGAAGTCCTTGTCCGCCTCGAGGTTGCAGAGCGCTTCCTCGAGGCTCCCCGGCATCTCGGGCACGTTCTTGCGCTCTTCCGCCGAGAGGGCGTAGATGTTCTTGTCCAGCGGCTCGCCCGGATGGATCTTGTTCTCGATGCCGTCGATCCCGGCCATCGCCATCGCGGCGAACGCCAGATACGGATTGCAGGACGGATCCGGGAAGCGTACCTCGATCCGCTTCGCCTTCGGGTTCATCGAGTACATCGGGATGCGGATCGCCGCCGAGCGGTTGCGGCTCGAATACGCGAGGTTCACCGGCGCCTCGTAGCCCGGTACCAGCCGCTTGTACGAGTTGACGGTGGGGTTCGTGAGGGCCGCCAACGCCTTGGCGTGCTTGAGAATGCCGCCGATATAGTAGAGCGCGAGCTCCGACATCCCGGCGTAGCCTGAGCCCGCGAACAGGGGCTTTCCGCCCTTCCAGATCGACTGGTGCGCGTGCATACCCGAACCGTTGTCTCCGTACAGCGGCTTCGGCATGAAGGTCGCGGTCTTGCCGTAGCGGCGCGCCACGTTCTTAACGATGTACTTGTAGAGCATGAGCTTGTCGCCCATCTCCACCAGCGGGCTGAAGACCATGTCGATCTCGCACTGGCCACCCGTGGCGACCTCGTGGTGATGCGTCTCAATCTTGATCCCGGCCTTCTCCATCTCGATACACATCTCCGTGCGGATGTCCTGGAGCGTGTCCATGGGCGCCACCGGGAAGTAGCCTTCCTTGTAGCGCGGCTTGTAGCCGAGGTTCGGCGTGGCGCCGTCGAACTCGCGGCCGCTGTTCCAGCGGCCCTCGATCGAGTCGAGGTAGTAGAAGCCACGGTTCTGCGCCGTCTCGAAGCGGGCCGAGTCGAACACGAAGAACTCGGCCTCGGGTCCGAAGTAGATCGTGTCGCCGATACCGGAGCTCTGGAGGTAGTTCACCGCCTTCTTGGAAATCCAGCGCGGGTCGCGCGGGTAGTGCTCGCGTGTGATCGGGTCCACGACGTCGCAGACGAGCGAGAGCGTCGGATGCTGCATGAAGGGATCGATCATCGCCGTCGAGGCATCGGGGATCAGCAGCATGTCGCTGTCGTGGATCGCCCGCCAGCCGCGAATCGACGAGCCATCGAAACCGAAGCCGTCCTCGAAAGCCGCCTCGTCGAGCATCCAGATCGGATGCGAAATGTGCTGCCACACACCGGGCGAGTCGGTGCACTTCAGGTCGAACATCACACACTTGTTCTTCTTCGCGAACTCGAGAACTTCCTTGGCGTTCATGTCCTCTTCATCCTCTGGCAGTTGGGGGTTGGAAATTGGAATTCGTGCTCCCGTGGCCTAGACCGCGTCCGAGCCGCGTTCGCCGGTGCGGATTCGCACCGCCTCTTCCATTGGGAGCACGAAGATCTTTCCGTCGCCGATGCGTCCGGTGTTGGCGGCCTGGCAGATGGCCTGCACCACCTTGTCGGCCATTTCGTCGCTAACGGCGACCTCGAGCTTGATCTTGGGCAGGAAGTCGACCACGTACTCCGCTCCACGATAGAGCTCGGTGTGACCCTTCTGTCGCCCGAAGCCCTTGACCTCGGTAACGGTCATGCCCTGCACACCAATCTGGTTCAAAGCCTCCTTCACCTCGTCGAGCTTGAAGGGCTTGATGATCGCTTCGATCTTCTTCATGGCTTCCCTTTCCGTCCGCCGGCTGCGCCCCGGGCAGGCCCCGGAGCGAAACCAGAATACGCTATCACGTCTCCCGGACGCCGGGCCTCTGCCGGCGCACCGGACCGGGGCGAGGAGCCCCCTAGACGGCCCTCTCGGCCCGCGGGGCGGCCAGGCCGGGGGCGCCATGACCGAGTATTGAGCCCGACTCGAAGCCTCCGGCGCTGGACCCGAAGACGTAGGCGCTCTCGCTGTGCTCCGAGAGGTCAAGACCCTCGGACTCCGACTCGGCGTCCGCGCGGAGCGAGCCGAAGACCAGCTTGAGCAAGGAGAGAATGGCGAAAGTCATGGCGGGCGCGAAGACCGCCGTGAAGCCGATGCCCTTCAGCTGCACCAGGATCTGCTGGCTGTTGCTCTCGATGCCCGAGCCGAGCGTGACCGCGAAGATGCCTGAGGCCAGCGCACCCCACGCTCCACCGAGGCCGTGTACGCCGAAGGCGTCGAGGGAGTCGTCGTAGCCGAAGAACGGCTTGAGAAACGTCAAGGCGGCATAGCAAACCAGGGAGACGCCGATTCCGACCGCGATCGCCCCCATGGGCGACACGTTTCCGCACGCCGGAGTGATCGCCACGAGGCCTGCCACGGCCGCGGTAGCGCCACCGAGGGCGGTCGGCTTGCCCCGGTGCAGCCACTCGATCAGGGCCCAGGTGACGACCGCCGTCGAGGCCGCCGTGCTCGTATTCGTGAACGCCAGCGCGGCGAGACCGCTCGCGCTGAGAGCGCTGCCCGCATTGAAGCCGAACCAGCCAGCCCACAGCAGACCTGCACCAATGAGACAGAGCGGCAGGCTATGGGGCGGCATGGGCTCCTTCCCGAAGCCGCGGCGCTTGCCGAGCATGATTGCAGCGACGAGAGCCGAGAAGCCGCTCGACATATGGACGACCAGCCCGCCGGCGAAGTCGATGGCGCCCGCCTTGAAGATCCAGCCCTCGCTCCCCCAGACCATGTGTGCAATCGGGCAGTACACCACGAGGGCCCAGATCGAGAGGAAGGCCACGTAGACGCTGAAACGCATCCGCTCGGCGACCGCGCCGATGATCAGGGCCGGCGTGATGATCGCGAACATGGCCTGGAACATGACGAAGACGTACTCGGGGATGTTTCGCGCCGGCGTTGCGAAATTCGGAACGGTCGAGTCGACCGTGATGCCGGCCAGCCCGAGCTTCGAGAGGTCTCCGATGAACGCGCCGCCGGTGCCGAACGCGAGGCTGTAGCCGACGACGATCCAGAGCACGCCAATCACACCCGCAGCGAGGAAGCACTGCATGAAGATGTTGAGCACGTTCTTGGTGCGAACGAGGCCGCCGTAGAACAGGGCCAGCCCGGGCAGCGTCATCATCAAAACGAGCGCCGACGAGGCCAGCACCCAGGCGGTATCTCCGGTGTCGATGACGGCGGGTGCAGCCTCCCCCTCGGCCCACGCAGCGGAGGCGAGGAGCAGCGGAAGCAACGCCGCGGCGGCAGCTCCTTTGGACCGGCGGGCAGTTCTCGGCGGCGCATTGAGCGAGTCAATCATCGGGCACTCCTTCTCGGCGCCAGGCTGATCCCGGCGTCCGTGCGCATTTGGCAGCGCAGCAAAGCAAAGCAAGGTGTGTGCCAGCGCGGAGAGGGCGCGAGGATCGCGGAGGGGGAGCTTCTCCAGACGGTGGAGCCGGCTGATCTCGGGGTTGCTCGTTTTGGAGGCAGCGGCTGCCCGGCAGGCGGGCAGGGGAGCGTTCGCAACCCCGAAAAAGAAGGGGCGTGACGCCGTGCGGCGTCACGCCCCCGGATCGAAGAGCTCTACGCGCTAGAAGCGGTAGTAGAGCTGCGCCGCAAGGACCTGCTGGTTCTGCTGCAGGTAGTTGGCGCGGTTCGTCGAGCTGCGGAAGAAGTCGTCGCTCTCGTACTGGTTTTTGACCCAGTCCGAACGGAACTCCGCCCGCGCCGTTAGCTGACTCGTGAGGGCATAATCCACCGTGGCCGTGGCCTCGTAGGCCGAGCTCTCTAGGTTGATGCCAGTTCCCGCGCAGGCACCGGCGTTGTTGCCGCTCACGTTGAGGTTCGCGACTGCCCCGTTCGCGCCCTGCGTGCAGAAGAAGCCGCTGCGGCTGTCGTTGAACCACTCGCCGCGGAGGCTGAAGCCGAGGCGATCCGTGATCGCATAGCGGCCGGCCATCGCCACGCCGAACCAGAAGGGCGTCTTCTGATTGAAGTTCGGCGCACCGTCGTTGATCGCGACATAGCTGCCGCCGAAGTCCTCCCAGCCCATGTCGAGCTGGAGGTACATCGAGAGGGCCTGGATCGGGTTCGCCGTGAAGACGAGATCGAAGACGCCGCGCTTGTTGCGCTCGTTTTGGGCCTGCTCCGCACCATAGATCAGGTTGCCGAGGACGCCGTAGTTCTCGCCGATCCAGCCGAGCCGGCCGAGGAGCGTCTTCGACTTGTTGTAGTCCGCGCCATTGTCGCGGTCCCAGCCGTTCGCGACTCCGATCTCCCAAGTCAGCCCGTTGTCGTACTTCTTGCTGGCCATCGCGCCAATATGCTCGATCGGCAGGTTGTAGAACAGGATCGAGCGCGTGATGTTGTAGTTGTACGGCGAGTCGATGACCTCGGCGCCGAGCAGCGTGTACATCTTGCCCATGGTGAACTTGATATCACCGATCGGCGCGAGGTATTGCGCGTAGGCCTGCGAGACGTGGACCTGCGAGTCGCTCTTCGTGTCGACGAAGAAGGGGGTGATCCCGCCGGTGGAACCAAGTACCTGTCCCTCGTTGGTCAGCATCGTATAGCTGGGACCACCCGGCCAGCCCAAGCCGTTCAGCACCCGAGCCTGCTCGCCAAACACGATGTCGGCGCGGAAGCCGCCCCGGTTCTCGATGCTCACCGGCCGCTCCAGCTCGAACTTGAGGGCCTCGAGGTTGAACCCGCTCGCGTCCGCCGTGGACGTGTACAGGCCATTTCCACCACTCATGCTCGTGAAGTTCGTCCCAAGAGGACCGGCACCTCCGTTCAGGTGGTTGATGTTGTAGTTGTACGTCGCATCGACGTAGCCACCGAACTCGAGCGTCTCGATGAACGAGTCGAGACCCGACTGCGAGCCCTTCGCGGTCGCAACCCCTGCGCGCTCCAGCATCTGCTGCTGCTCGCTTGCTCGCTGCTCGGTCACCGTGAGCTGATCGGTCGTCGACTGGAGGCGGTCCTCCAACTGCGACATCCGCTCCTGCATCTTCGTCAGCTGATTCTGAACATCGTCCGCCGCAGCAAGCTGCGGCGCCACGATAAGACCCACCGCGATTGCGGCGAGCGCCTTCCAGTTGGATCGCATTGCGACACCCCTCCTTGATTGACTGTGTCGGTCGAGAACTCTTCCGGCGAGTGAGAATCGGGCTCGCATGGGGGACTGATCCCTCTTCGAGGCGTGGCGCAAGTGTTCCACGAACTCTTTCACTCCCGGCGCAAGCCACGCTTTCACGTGGCCTCCCCGCGCATTGTACGCAAGGCTTTCGGGCTTCGCCGCCTCTCACTTGAATTTTTTCTCTATATCGACCTGGCGGCAAGCTCCCTCTCTGCGGTGCGCAAGATGCAAGTTGCTTGCCAGTACCGTTTCCGGTGTCGGAGAGTGTTGCGAGTTCCCGTCAGTTTTCCCTGCTCTTCGCTCTGGCTCGGTCTCGCCGAGCTATGACCAAAGGGCGACACCAGACGGGGTCAATGGGGTCGGGCATGTCGCCAGAGTCCATTCTCGTCGAGAAAGGTGAGCGTGCGAGGACATGGGAGCGCATCCCCTCGCATGCGTGCCGAAGCGAGCCATGCGAGATCGCTGGCGGTATCGAGGTCGAATCCTGGCTCGAGGCGCTCCACTCGAAGGCCGCGATCCGTAGCCCGCTGGAGCATCTCGTCGAGCGCAGAGCTGACACTCATCGTGTGGCTAAACAGGCCCGATACGGGGTGATGAAGCCCCACCAAGTTGTAGCCGCCGTCCGCGTCGGGACAGACGACGAGATCCGCTCGCGCGAGACGATTCACGGCCTCGCGAAGCGTTGACGCCGTGAGCGCTGGGCTGTCGCTCCCGCGCAAAAGGATCGGGTCGAAGCCACCCGCCGCCGCCTCGGCCACGGCGTGGCTCATGCGCGCGCCGAGGTCACTGCCGCGCTGGGCGATCACGCGAAATACGGCCGGTGCGCGCGCAGCCAGCATCCGTACTGTCTCGGGCGGATGTACGGCCAGGACGGGCTCGAGGCCGAGAGCCCGTGCGGCCGCCGCCGTCTCCTCCAGCACGTCGTCGAGCAGGGCCGCGTAGAGCTCGGCGGCGACCTCCGCAGACAGCGGCGGCGTCATGCGCGTCTTGACGAGGCCGGGAAGCGGCGCCTTCGCGAACACCAGCAGCAGGCCCCGCGGCGAGGGTCCGGCTGCGCTCAGGGGGTCGGCTCTGACGGCGCCACGAACGGGAGCGCGGCAACGCGGGTCCGCATGCCGGCAACCTCGAGCTGCGTGCCCGGCGCATCGTGCCCGACGCGTACGAACGCCAGCGCGATCGCTCCGGCGAGCGGCGAGTGCGCGGCGCTCGTGATCTCGCCGACCGTGCTCCCGCCCGTTTGCAGCGCGGCGCCCCGCTCTGGCAGCGCGCCGGCCTCGAAGCGAAGGCCTACCAGCAGATGGTTCACGTGGCCACGCGAGCGCAGGCGCGCCACGATCTCCTGCCCGGTGTAACACCCTTTGGTGTAAGAAATGGAACCTTCGAGACGTGCCTCGGGAGGCAGCACCTCCTGGGAGAGCTCTGCGAACAGGCGCGGTCGCCCCGCTTCGATGCGGAGCACCTCGAGAGCCGCCGCCGAGCAGGGTGTCGCCGCTCCGCCCGGCAACGGGGAGAGCAGGCGCTCGCGCACGGATGCTGCGCTCGCGCACGGCACGAAGAGCTGGTAGGCGTCCTCTCCGCTCCACCCGTAACGCGCGATCACGATCGTGGCGCCGGCAATCACCGCCTGCGTACAGGCTCCCGGCGCCAGCGCCAGGGGAGTACCGAGCACGCGCTCCAGCACGGCGCGCGAGCCGGGGCCCTCGAGACCGAAGCGCGCGATCTCGCCGGTCTTCTCCGTGAGCCGCACGTCGTCGGCGATCACGAGCTTCGAGAGCCTTGCCAGAAGGTCCGGAACGGCCGCTTGCGTCGTCTCCAGCCAGAAGGCGGGCGGCACGAGCAGCACCTGCACATCGGCCACGATGCGCCCCTTGTTCGTGAGCACGAGAGCCGGGCAGCCCGAGCGCTCCGGCCCCTCGGCAAGGCTCGCCACGTCGTTGGTCAGCATGCCGTTCAGCCAGCGGCGCGCGTCGCTGCCAACGATCTCCAGCAGGCCGCGGTCCGCGAGCTCGAAGAGCCCGGCCGCGCGCCGCACGGCGAGAACCTCTTCGTCAGTCCTCGACACGCTCGACCTCACGGTGAACGATGAAAGGAGCGGGAGCGGATGCTGCGGGGAGGTCCGCCGGCCCGTGCAGCGAGAGTGCGCGGGCGGCCTGCGCGGCGTACCACTCCTCGAAGCGCACGCTCGCCGCGTCGTAATCGTGCTCGTTGTCGATGTCGATGCCGCAGCCGCCGAGGTCGGTCACGCTGAACTGCATGCGCGTACGCAGCAGCAGCGAGAGCGCAGTCTCTACTCTTCGCATCGGAAGGCCGCGACGCAGACGGTCGGCCAGCCAGCGCCAGCCGCGCCGATCCGCGATCGAAGCCAGGTGCATCAGCACGAAGTAGAAGAGCAGGCGCGCGCCGCCCTGTTCGGTACGCAGCAGCTTCCACGCCAGTCGCAGGATGTTGCCGATCTCCTTCTGGTAACGATGCTCGTACAAATCCTCGGCATACTGCCGGTTCACGATGCGCGCAGGCCGGACCAGGTGCAGGTTGCTCTGCCGGAAACGGCCCTCCGCGAGATTGAAGTAGGCCATGCGGATCCCCGGCTCGCCGGGCGCCTTCGGGTAGAAGGCGGCGAGCGAGTCCTCGCTCACGAGCCCGACGGCGTAATCGACGTCGAGGGCGAGCCCCTGCCTGATGAAGCTCGAGAGTTCCTGCGGCTGCGCGAAGGGAAGGTCGCCGGAGAGGTAGAGCACGCGCTGGTCGAGATCGGCGCCTACCGGATCACGGCCGTTCGGTCCCGCCCCCGGCAGCAGTCTGCGGAAGGTCTGCCATGCATTCTCGTAGAGGTTTCGAAACTGCGGCACCACGTGCAGGGGCTTTCGCAGCTCACGTCGCACGCGCTCGGCCCCGAGCGCTGCCGTCAGGCGCCCGGCGTCTCCCACGACCCAGACCTCGGAGACCTCGGGTACACGCTGCAGCGCCAACAACACGTGCGCCACCAGCGGGAGGCCACCCATCTCTAGGTAGACCTTGCTCTCGCCGTGGACGGCCTTCGCCGCCCGGCGATCACCGGCCGTGACGATGGCAGGGAGCAACCTCGTTTCTCCAGACTCCAGCGGGACCGTTTAACGGGACCGGGGACCCTTGGCCTCGGGCCGCCGGTCCCCGGTGAATCGGTGGTGGAGCCGATCGGGATCGAACCGACAACCTCCGCATTGCGAACGCGGCGCTCTCCCAGTTGAGCTACGGCCCCAACGGTGGCCGACGGTAGAGCGCGCCCTCTGCGCCGTCAACCGCGCGGGATCGCAGCCGTTTTTGCCCCGCCACGAGGCTGCGCCCGACCGGCAGATTCTCAAGTCCCACCGGGTCGCTCCCGATCCATGGCCGGATCCCGAATCCCCCCCTCGATCCGTCGCGCAGGCTCCCCGGCAGAGACGGAGGAGAGATAGAAGCATGAAGATCGATCGGTCCCGGTGCGGCTTCACGTTGATCGAAATCCTGGTCGCGGCTGCGATTCTGGTGCTGCTCTCCGCCGCTCTCGTTCCCCTCGTGGTCACGCAGGTGCAAAAGGGTCGCGTGGGTCGGACCCAGAGCGAATCCCGGAACGTGAGTCTGGCCTTCCTGCAGTACCACTCCGATACGGGGCAATGGCCCTGTAGCTGGGTTGGAGCGACCAACCTGAACGAGCCGCTGGCGGACTACTCGTGCCTCTATTCCAACACTTCGAATCTGAAGAACTGGAATGGGCCCTATCTGAACAAGGGCGTGAAGGTCGGGAACAGCATGCGGATGGCGGCAAGAAAGGCTGATGGCTCGTTCGAAGGCATCGCCGACGCCTGGGGAAATCCGTTCCAGGTGATCCTCCGCAAGGCCAGCTCGAATCGAGCGGGTGAGGCGGGCGGCGTGATCCTGCTGCTCTCGTCAGGCCCGGATCTCGAGATCGCGACCTCGGTCGACGACGCGGTCGCCGAGAAGCCGACCGCGGACGACATGGTCTACATCGTGACGCGGAAGGTTAACTAGCCGGGCTACTCGGCGCGCAGGCGCTTGCCGAGGCTTCCGCCTGGATGGCGCGCCAGGTATTCGGCCCGTTC
>CAYGXT010000008.1:0-21210 GCA_964353695.1 uncultured Myxococcaceae bacterium | reverse complement strand
CTCAACTGGAGGCCTCCCTTGAGCTACCGGATTCTTTTCTCTTTCATTGCCATGGCCATGCTTACCGTGAGTTGCGACTCGGGCGTCGCCTCCAAAGAGGAGGTCGCTCAGGCGCAGAAGAGTGGCGCGCCGGCCAAGTCCGGGAGCGCCCCCGTGCCGAGCGAGGGCAACACCCTACCGCCGCCCCCGCCTGCTAACCCGGCGGCCGATTGGGCGGCTGGCGCGCCGAAGAGCGCCGAGCCCTTGCCGCACCCGCCGATGGGCGCGCCTGGCGACGTTCCCGCCGTCAAGGCGGGCTCGATCAAGGTGGCCGCGGGAGGCGTCACGATCAAGGACCTCTTCGAGCGGCGCGCGGCGCTGGCGGGGAAGACGGTCAAAGTGCGCGGCAAGGTCGTGAAGGTGACCGAGGGAGTGATGGGCTCCAACTGGTTCCACCTCCAGGACGGCACGGGCGCGGCCGGCACCAACGACCTGACGGTGACCAGCGACGGCAACGCCAAGGTGGGCGATCTGGTGGTGATTTCCGGAACCCTGGCCACCGATAAAGATTTCGGCATGGGGTACAGGTACGAGGCCATCGTCGAGAAGGCGACCCTTACCGCCGAGTAGTCGACGCCCGCGCCAGCTTGCCGCGTGGCCGTCAGCATGCGTTGCGGGGCGCCTGGGAGGCGCCCTTGAGCGCTGCGGCGCGGCCGAGTACAGCGCGTAGCGCTGCTGCCTGCACCGGCTTCGCCAGGAACTCGTCCATGCCGGCGCCAAGGCAGCGCTCGCGATCCTCGAGGAGGGCCGATGCGGTGAGGGCGACGATCAGCGTGTGTCGCTCACTGCCCTCGGCGAGCCGAATCTCGAGGGCTGCCTCTACGCCGTCCTGATCCGGCATATGCTGATCCATCAGGATCAGGTCGTAGGCCGAACGCTTCGCCGCTGCCACGGCCTCCCGCCCCGTTCCGACCACGTCTACCGTGCAGCCGAGGCGCTCCAGCATCCGCATCGCCACGAGCTGGTTCACGGCGTTGTCCTCGGCAAGGAGGACGTGAAGGTCGTCGCCGGGGCGTTCGCAGTCGTTGCCGACGCTCGCGACCGCGACCGCCTCGGGCTTCACGCCGAGCGGCAAGCGGACCTCGAGCCAGAAGGTGCTGCCACGACCGAGCTCGCTCTCGATGCCGATCTCGCCTCCCATGAGCAGGGTCAGCTGCTTGCAGATCGCGAGGCCGAGGCCTGTCCCGCCGTAGCGGCGTGTGGTCGCGCCGTCGGCCTGCGAGAAGCTCTCGAAGATCTTGACGGCGCGCTCCGGTGCGACCCCGATGCCGGTGTCGAAGACTGCGAAGCGCAGCGTCGCGTGCGCCGGCTCCTTGCCGACGAGGTTTACACGGATGCCGATCGCGCCCTCGCTCGTGAACTTGACGGCGTTTCCGAGCAGGTTCACGAGCATCTGCCGCAGGCGTAGCGGGTCTCCACGCAGCGCCTCGGGCACGCCGTCCGCGACCGCCACGGAGGCGGCGAGACCCTTCGCCTGCGCCAGGGGCGCCGCGACGGCGAGAGCCTCCTCCAGCACCGTCTCGAGGCTGAAGTCGATCGACTCGAGCAGCAGCTTGCCGGCCTCGATCTTCGAGAAGTCGAGGATGTCGTTGAGGATCGAGAGCAGTCCCTCGGCGCTCTTCCGCGCGGTCTCGGCGTACTGCCGCTCTTCCGGGGCGAGCACTCCCCCGAGCAGCAGCTCGAGAGAGCCCAGGACGCCGTTCATGGGCGTGCGAATCTCGTGGCTGGTGTTGGCGAGGAAGCGAGACTTCGCCTGCGAGGCCTCCTCTGCACGCGCGCGCGCATGGCTGAGCTCCTCCACCAGAGCCTCGAGCTTCGCGAGGAGCCGCGCCTGCGCCAGGGCCGCGCCCGCCTGGCCGGCCATGGCCTGCCACAGCAGGACCGCTTCGGGCGGGATCGAGCGCGGTACGTCATCGGTGAGGATGACGGCGCCGGCGACCAGGCCCTCGACCGTGATGGGCAGGGCGACGAGGGCACGTTTCTCGAGATCGAGTCCCGCGTTGGTCCGCAGCTCGGCCGCCTCCGTGCTCCCGAGCTCGGAGCGCACGAAGGGCTGATGCGTACGCACGATCTCGCGGAGCTTCTCTGCGGCGGCGGGCAGCAGATCCGCGTGCTGGAGCCGATCCGCAGCCTCGCGCGAATATCCGGCCGTCTGCGCGATCCGATACCCACTATCGCTTTCGCTCTTTAGCAGGATGGTGCAGCGGCCGCCGGCGAAGGCTGCCAGGAAGCGGTTCGCCATGAGGGCGAGGAGATCGGATTCCTTGCGCACTCGCGTCGTCAGCTCTGCGAACTCGCGGAGCGACTGCTCCCGAGCGCAGGCGTTCTGCAGCCAGGCCATCGAGCGATCGAGAAGAGCGCGGTACACGAGGATCACAAATCCGGCGGAGCTGCCAACGGCCGCAGACGCGCCGATCATGAGGCCGACTGCTCCGACCGGAACGGCCAGAGGCGTCATCGCACTTAGGATGAGCGTATGTCCCACCGCGAGTACGACGTTGGCCAGCAGGATGTCCGAACCGGTCTGCAGGAAGATCAGCGGGACGAAGGTGGCGAGCCCGGTAAGGGAGAGCAGGCCGGGTGGATTGCCCTGGATCGCATGCAGGGTGCCCGTGCCGAGAGACATGAGCGCGACGAGGCAGAGCGTATAGGCGCGCAGCCCGCGTACGCTGAAGCGGGGCGCGCAGACGGCGCCGAGCAGGCCCCACAGACAGATGCAGGAACGGATCCAGTCGGCCGATGGGTAGCGGGGATCGTGGAGCAACGGCACGACGAGGAGGTAGGCGACAGCGAGCACACTGCAGAGCACACGCACGGAAGCGCCGTCTGTCGGTCGTATGAGGTTGACCAGGCGCCAGATCTCACGGACGCTGAGATGGGTGGTCTCCCCGTCGCCTGCGGCCTTTCCGCTTCCCGTCGTATCCGAAATTCGCCGCATCTCCTGGGCCATCGACCGGCCGTTCCCGAGACCTGAGAGCTGCGTTGCAGGGGGCTTGGGCAGGGCGCGCTACTCTGATCTCGGTCAGGAGGAGGTGCAGATGACAGAAGAGCGGGCCGAGCTGCCGCAGAAGGGCTCCGATTGGCAGACGCTGCGCGAGCGGCTCGTCGGCCTCGGCGCCCACGATGCCAACTGGCGAGCCGGTCGTCTGGCGGTCTACGTCTTCCACGCAGGCGATGACGTGCTGCAGGTCGCCAAGGAGGCGTACGGCCTGTATCAGTCCGAGAACGCGCTCGGCCCGATGGCCTTCCCGAGCCTCCGGCAGATGGAGGCGGAGGTGGTGGGCATGGGGCTCTCGCTGCTGCACGCGCCCGAGGACGCCCGCGGGAGCATGACCTCGGGTGGCACCGAGAGCATCCTGATGGCGGTGAAGACATGCCGCGACGAAGCGCGCTCTCGCGGCGTGGATACGTCCCTTGCCGAGATCGTCTTGCCCCGCTCTGCGCATCCTGCCTTCGACAAGGCGGCCCATTACCTGGGGCTTCGTGTGGTGCGTGTGCCGGTGGCCGCCGACCTACGCGCCGATGTACCCGCCATGGCGGCGGCCGTGACGGAGCGCACGCTGATGCTCGTCGGTTCGGCGCCCTGCTTTCCGTACGGCATGATCGACCCCATCGCCGAACTCTCGGACCTCGCGCTCGCACGCGAGCTCTGGCTGCACGTGGATGCATGCGTCGGGGGCTACTTCGCACCTTTTGCGCGCATGAATGGCATCCCCGTGCCGGCCTTCGACTTCGAGCTTCCGGGCGTGCGCAGCCTGTCAGCCGATCTGCACAAGTACGGCTATGCCGCGAAGGGCGCCTCCACCATCTTCCACCGCAGCGAGGCCCAGTGGCAGCACCAGATCTTCCAGTTCGACGACTGGCCGGCCGGTGGCATGCTGACGCCGACGCTGGCAGGCACCCGACCGGGCGGCGCGATCGCATCGGCGTGGGCGGTGATGAACTATTTGGGCGTCGAGGGCTACCGCCAGAAGGCGCGTCAGGTGACGGATACGCGGCAGAAGCTGATGCAGGCGATCTGCGAGATGGATGGACTCTGCACCCACGGCGATCCCCAGCTCGGGCTCTTCAGCTACGGCTCGACGCGCCTGGATCCGTTCGCGATCTGGGGGCGGATGGCTCGGCGCGGCTGGTTCACGGGGCTCACGACCGAGCCTCGAGGAATCCACTTGATGCTCTCGCCCGCTCATGCTGGCGTGGCGGACGAGTACCTGGCGGATCTGCGGGCGAGCGTGGCCGAGGTGAAAGAGAGCGGCGAGAGCGCCGATGGGACGAAAGCCCGCTACGCCTGATTCCATGCACCGCTCCCTGCTCGTGCGCCAGGTGGGGCCGGCCGCGCTCCTCTTCGTTGGGCTCATCCTCGCGGCCATCGTCCTGGACGCGGCGCTGCACCGCGCTGGACTTCGCTGGATCGGGCTCTACCTGGGCCCGGTGGGCGTGGCGACCCTCGTGCTGTCGTTCGTCTACTCGCTCCGGAAGCGCAAGATGATCACGTCCGGACAGCCCAAGAAGCTGCTCGAGTTCCATCAGACCCTCGGCTGGCTCGGCTCGCTGATGCTGCTGCTTCACGGCGGAAGCCACTTCAACTCGCTCCTGCCCTGGCTCGCGCTCCTCGCCATGCTGGTGGTGGCCGCGAGCGGGATCACCGGGGGCGTGCTGCTGCGCCGCGCCCTCGAGCTCGTGCGGGTCAGCGACAAGGCGCAACCGGACAGCGCACGTCTCCTCCTGGACGCCGTCACCGTGGATCTGATGAAGAAGTGGCGTGCCGTCCACATGCCGCTCAATGCCGTATTTCTTACCCTGGCCACGATTCACATCGTGGCTGCATTGCTGCTCTGATCATGCTGAGAACGTCGCGATGAAAAGCAGGACGGCAGCTCTTGTGACGGCAGTGCTGGGACTCGGCTCGGTCTTTCTCGCTCCCAGGCTCGCGCTCAGTCCGGGACCCCTGACGACCGGGCATGCGAAGATCGAGGATCGCTGCCTCGACTGTCACGAACTCGGGCGCGGGGCATCAAGCGGAAAATGCGTGGCCTGCCACGCGCTCGACCGGATCGGAGCGCACGACGCGGCGACGGACGGCATCGACAGGAGCGCCGTTTCCCGAAGGACAGCGATCACCGGCATGCATCGTACCTTCGAGCGTGTCGCGTGCGGCGAGTGCCACACCGATCATGCCGGAAGGGCTCCTGCCGCCGCCACGCGCGCGTTTGCGCACGAAGCGATCTCGGCGGATCTGCGTAGCCAGTGCGCGACCTGTCACGAGGCCAGCCGGCCCGCGGACGATCTCCACCGCGCGGCGCGAGACGAGTGCGGGATCTGCCATGCAACCCACGCGTGGACGCCGGCCACATTTGCGCACGAGAAATACTTCGTGCTGGATCGCGATCACTCCGTCGCCTGCCGCACCTGCCACGATCAGCCGGCGGACTTCCGTGCCTACACCTGCTACGGCTGCCACGAGCATACCCGCGAGCGCATGCTGTCCGAGCACCGTGAGGAAGGGGTGCAGGAGCTGGACGCCTGCGTTCTCTGCCACCGCTCGGCCGACAAGCACGAGGGTCGTGGCGAGCGCGGTTCTGCGGACGGCGGAGGCGAGCGCCGGCACGAACGAGACGACGATAACGAACGAGACGACGACTAGACGGGCGGCGCCGGGCGCTGCTCCTCCATCGGCGGAAAGAGCCGAACCAAGACCCAGAGGACCAGCAGCGGCAAGGCCATCACGATGAGCGCCGGCAATAGGCCCTCGCGAGTTGCGAAGCCCATCTTGTAGGTGGTGTAGCCGAGAAAGCTCTTGGAGAAGAGCTGGCCGCCGATCACGACGTTCCAGCGCATCAAGAAGATGCCGGCCAGCGTCAAGGCCCCCGCCGTCACGTACAGCCTTTGCCGCACCCGCTCCGACAACGACAGGAGTTGCGTCAGCCCCAACAAGCCGATCGGCAGCACGGTTCCGAGCAAGATCTGTCCCACGACCTGGGAGCCGTAGAGCCGCGTATGCACCATGAAGTCCAGGCTCTTGAAGGATTCATCGGAGACGTAGATTCGGTGAATCAGGTCGAGCATCTCGAGCGAAAAATCGACCAGGAAGGCGTAGTAGAGGTACTTCGCCATGGCGTCGAGACAGGCCATGTCGATCGGAATCTTGGAGAGCTTGCAATAGACTTGGTAGATGAGCAGCACCGCGGCGATCCCGGAGACGATGGCCGAAAACAGGAAGACGACCGGCATCAGCGGCGTCGACCACCAGGGATTTGCCTTCACCGAGCCAAAGATGAACCCGACGTAGCCGTGCAGCAGGAAGGCGGACGGAATTCCGACCACGGTGATGATCCGGCCGACTCGGTCATCGATCTCGAGGGCGTGCGGGCTTACGTTGTACGAGCCCAGGGTCAAAGCGCGATAGAACAGGCGCAACGCACCGCTGGCCGTCTGCGCCTGTTCGACGATGTACGGCCGAAATTCCAACCAGATCTCGATCACCAGCACCGCCAGCAGATACCAGAGGTAGACGAATCCGAACATCGCCATCGCCGAGGTGGTATGCGGCGTCAGGAACATCTCGAGCGAGCGCTCGGGATGGCCGAGGTGCAGCTGCAGCGGCAGCGGCGCGATGAGCATGAACGCGAGCGCCGTCAGCAATGCCAGTCGGTAGGTCGGCTTGACGGCCTCGACGTTGAATACCCGCTGCAGCGATGCCAGGATGAACGCTCCGGCAACCAGGCCGGTCAGGTACGGATAGATCACGATCAGGATGCTCCACTGGAGCTCCATCTCGTTCGGGTACATGAAGCCTTCCACGCCAGGCAGGGTATGCATGGTCGAACCTCTCTCAGCGCACCGCGCCGTCGAGACCGTTGTAATAGGCCTTGGCACCGGTCGCCAGATTCGGCTTGAGCACCTGCACATTATGTTCTTTTAACAGCTGGTGAATTGGATCGTCGGGATTTCGTAGGTTGCCCAGCACGCGCGCCTGGGTCGGACAGACCTCGCAGCAGGCCGTGGTCAGCCCCCTGGTAATTCGGTGGTAACAGAGCGTGCACTTGTCGGCCGTGTTGGTGCGCGGATCGAGGAAGCGGCAACCGTACGGGCAAGCCTGGATGCAGTAGCGACAGCCGACGCACCAGGTCTTGTCGACCAATACCACGCCGTCGGGGCTCTCGAATGTGGCCCCCACCGGGCAAACCTGGGTGCACGGAGAATCTACGCAGTGGTTGCACAGCTTTGGCACGAAGAAGGATTTGGCGCCGGCGACCGCGGGCACTTCGGGGAAGCCGTCACGCCCGGCGTTGGGCGAGTCCACGATCGGGAGAATCTCCGCCATCGGATCTGCCGGGTCGATCGGGGGGATGATGTAGCGCTCCACCCAGGTTCGCGAGTAGTGCGCCTCGGGCGGCACGTCATTCTCGACCTTGCAGGCATCGACACAGCGGCCGCAGCCGATGCACTTCTCGATATCGATGAACATTGCCCACCAATGCTTGGCGATGTCGTAATCGGGGGCGTCCTGCGGGCGTCCCTGCTCGATGAACGCCCAGGCGCGCGACGCCGCGCCGGTCAGTAGAAGGAACATGGTCCCCTTGGCCAGGAACTCGCGGCGATCAAGGCTCATGTGTTTCTCCTTCGGCTGAGGTGCTCGCAGGCAGAGCGCGCTTGCGCGATCGACTCACTGTGTTGGCGCATGGGAGTCATGACACTCGCTGCATGCCTCGCCCTCGCGATGGACCTCGATGTCTACCTGCGCAAAGTCCTTGGGCCGCGCCGCAAGCAGGGCGTGGCAGCGAGAGCAGAGATCGTCTCCTTCGAGGGTGGCCGCCTTGGCGAGCTTCGGGTCGGCCGCGTGCGCGGCCAGAGCGCCGTGGCAGGACTCGCAGCCCACGCTGGCGTGGGTGTCGGAGGCGAGCGAGGCCACCTCCTCCTCGTGGCAATCCGCTTGGCCACAGCTGGCGCGCGCGGCGTAATGGATCGGCAAGTTGCGAATGTCCTGGAGCGCCCCGGTTCGGAAGTGGCCCAACTCGCCGAAGTCTGCCGGCACAAAGATGGCTCGTACTACGAGGAACAGCAGCGCGCCAACGAAAAAGAGTATTGCCAGTCGAACCAGATGCTCGGCGTCGCGAAATCTCTGAGGCATGCTCGATCCTCCAGCCGGAAGTCGTGCTCGAAAGTAGTATCAACAAGCGAGCTACGACGTGCTGGCGATCCCGTCCCTTGCGAAGCCGCTACCAGCCCCGCTCACTCGTCGTAGATCTCGGCGCCCCCCGTGTGGCAATCGGTGCAGAGCGTGAACTCGTCATTGAAGGACTTGGAGTTCTTGGGATGGATGAAGGAGCGTCCCTTCTCGAACTCCGCGGTCGTCTGAATCACCTTGTTACCCTGAGCGATGATCGCGTGGCATCGACTGCAATCCGTGAAGATCGGCGTCCCCTCCGCGTCGACCATCACGTCGTTATGGCAGCGGAAGCAGCCCGGCGAGTCGCTATGCCCGATGTTGTCCGGATGGGCCCGCCAATCGGCCTTCATCTCGGGGAAGATCGTCCTTTGATAGATCTCCTGCAGCACGGAAGCGATGGGTTCGAGCTGCTGGGGATTGCCGTCCAGAAGCTCCGGATCCTGCTCCTCGTAGAAGCTCTTCAGGCGGGGGCCGATCTCTGCCAGTGCCTGTTCGGTCGTGGAGTAGCCGCCGTCGAGGGCCCGGACGCTGGCCTCCTTGATGCGCGGCAGTGTCGAGGGAATCTTCCCGGCCGCGATCGCGGCGTTGACGGAAGTCGCCGGACTGGTGAAGCGATGGGCCGGCCGGCTGTGGCAGTCGACGCATTCAATCTTGTGCATCTCGAGCGTCTTGCGCTCGTCGTCGGTGAGCGGCTTGTCCTGGTTCGAGAACTCCTTGACCTCTCCATCCGCGCTGGTGACGCGGATCAAGGCGATGTCCTGGCTCTGGGGATCGCGCGCGATGTACTCCACCTTGCGCTCGGCCAGCATGTGATAGTGGATTCCCTCCCCCGGAATCAGGCCGTCCGAGCCTCCGCCCCCCACCTTCACGATCATGCGGAGCGTCACCGGATCGGTCTCTTTCCCCGACGGGAAATAGGTGCGCTCCAGCGCCTTGTAGCCGATCATGCGGTCCGACGTATGGCAGCTCTCACACATCTCACGCGAGGGACGGCGACCTCGAATGGGTGTAGGGATCGGTCGGCTGATCTCGCCGGTGGTGACGGCCCAGAGCTGCCGCAGTCCGCCGATCTTCGCGCGAATGTACCCCTCGGTCGTGGAGCCGACGTGGCACTCCACGCACTTGATCCGCGCATGGGGGGACTGCTGATAGACCGAGGCTTCCGGGTTCATGACCGCGTGGCATACGTTGCCGCAGAAGTCGTTCGACTCGGTGTACTCGATCGCGGCCAGCGAGCCGGCCCCGGCTCCCAACAGCGCCATGGTGCCGAGGGCGAGTGTGGCAACAATCACGATCGAACCGGTCCCGCGCACGAAATCGAGGGGGTCGACGACGATCCTCTCCAGGAAGCTCGAGTGTCGCCTTCGCTTATGCCGCCACCTCTCGCGCAGGAAGCCGGCGATGATCATCGCGGCACCGAGGACGCCGAGCAGGATGGGCGGGACGATCGTCAGGAACGCGTAGCTGGACTCGTCGGTGTGCGCGAGACCGATGAGCAGGAAGAACACGACACCGGCCAGGCTGCAGGAGAGAAGGGCGATCCCCGTGATGCTCAGCCAGTTGAAGATCGGATGGGGGAGGTCCGCCCAATCGGTCTCGGTCTCTTTCTCGGTCTCGTTCTCGTCCTGCGGGTCGCTCATGCTCTACGTCCTCTAGCCCTCTTCGCCGGCCGGGAGCCGTGAGGCGCTGGCACCGTAGCGGGCCGGCAGAGCCAAGACCTATGATGGAAGTCATACCGGACCGCCCTTGGAGGCAGTCCCTGGGCAGATGGATGAGATGGAGCCTACGCCTCTTCCGCCACGTCGCCGCCGGCATCCAACCCCAGCTCCCGTAGCTTCTTGTGGAAGGTCGCGCGGTGAATCCCCGCAAGCGCTGCGGCGGCGCTCACGTTGCCGTCCGCGCGATCGAGGATGTCCTGAAAATACACGCGGTCGAAGGCGCGCCGGGCATCTCGGTAGAGCTGCCCCATGCCTCCTTCCCCCATGACGGGCTGGCCCGGTGTCGGCTTCCCAACGACCCGCGTCGGCAGGTCTTCGGGCCGAATCTCCTCGCCGTCCGCTACGAGGACGGCGTACTCGATGGCGTGTGCCAGTTCACGCACATTCCCCGGCCAGGCATGCTCGAGCAGGCAACGCATGGCGGCCGCTCCCAAGCGAGGGGGCGAAACGGGTGAGCCGAGAGCAGCCCGTTCGATGAAATGCGCCGCGAGCAGCGGGATGTCTTCGCGCCGCTCTCGCAACGCTGGCAGATGCAAACGTACGGTCTCGATGCGAAACAGCAGATCCTGCCGAAATGTTCCTTGCTGCGTCATCTGTTCGAGGTCGCGATTCGTAGCCGTCACCACACGAACGTCCACGTGTACGGAGCGCTCGGATCCCACGGGGGTCAACTCGCCGCTTTCGAGCACGCGCAGCAGCTTCGATTGGTGGGCCAAGGTCATGTCTCCCACCTCGTCGAGGAACAGCGTTCCGCCATCCGCCTCTCGGAAGTAGCCCGTGCGGTCGCGCACGGCGCCGCTGAAAGCGCCGCGCTCGTGACCGAATAGTTCGCTCTCGAGCAGGCTCTCGGGCAACGCCGCGCAGTTTACAGACAGAAACTTCGCTTGGGCTCGAGCGCTCAACCCGTGCAAGGCGCGCGCGACCAGATCCTTGCCGGTACCGCTCTCGCCGGTAATCAAGACCGGCACGTCCGACGGCGCCACCTTTCGAATCAGCTCGAACAATGCCTGCATGGGCGCGCTCTTGCCCACGAGGTTTTCCAATCGATACTGATCTTCAATGGCGGCGCGCAGCTTGCGGTTTTCTTCCAGGAGCCTTCGGTGCTCCAGCGCGCGAGCGACCACGATTTCGAGTTCGTCGAACTCGATCGGCTTACGCATGTAGTCGAACGCGCCGAGCTTCATCGCCGCCACGGCACTCTCCACCGTTGCGTGCGCGGTCAATAAAATCACGGGTATCTGCGCGTCATACTTCTTGAACAGCCTCAAACCCTGAAGCCCATCCGTGCCTGGCATACGCAAATCTACGAGGACTGCATCGATCGGCTCCGATTCGAGGATCTCCTGCCCGCGCGCAACCGAGTCTGCCGTCACGGGCCGATAGCCGATCGTTTCGAGATAGCGGCTCAGGATCTCACGCGCCGGCGCCTGATCGTCGATGACGAGAATGCTCGCGGGATGGTTCATGACGTAGCCTCGATGTTCGAATCGTAGGCGACCTACGATTCCATGGAACCTGGGGCTCCTTCCCGCTTCAGCGGCAACAGCACCTCGAAGATCGTGCCTTTCCCTACCTCACTGCGCACAGCAATCTCGCCATCATGCAGCTCGATGATGTGGTTGGCGATGGCGAGCCCCAAACCAGTCCCCTCTCCAACGGGCTTCATGGTAAAGAAGGGGTCAAAAATGCGACTTCGGATTTCCTCGGGAATTCCCTCGCCCTCGTCCTCCACGGTGATGACCACCCGCCGCTCGCGTTGTGAAGCGCGCAGCCACAGTTCTCCGCCGTGTGGCATGGCCTGAATGCCATTCATCACGAGGTTGAAAATCGCCTCCCCGAGCAGTTCCGGGTCTCCGAGCATCGACACCTCCTGCTCGGGCAACTCGAGACCGATGTGAACGGAGCGACCCGATGCCGCCAACGAGGCCATTTCTCGGACACTCCGCAGCAGCTCGCCAAGCGAAAAGTTCAGCCGTACTCCATGCCGCGTTCGTCCGAGTTCCTGGGTGCGCTCGAGCAAGGCAGCAGCCGCTCGCACCTCGCGCGCGATGGCCTCCAAATCCGCCGTGACACTTGACTCTCGACCGGCAAGTTGTCGCTCGAGCAATGCCGCGTAGCCCTTGATGGCGTTAAGATGATTGCCCAACTGATGCGCCATGCCGGCCGTCAAAGTGGCCATCGACGCAAGTCGCTCTGAGCGCATCATATGTTCCTTGAGCTGTCGACTGGCGCTCAGGTCTTCCGCCACGACCACTACGGTATCCAACACATGGGTCTGGCTCACCAGAGGCGCAACGCGCACGCGCAGATCACGCGGATCCCGCTGGCCATCCGAGCGAACATGGGTATGAACCAGCGTTGGGCTCTGCGTCGCACACGCGTGCTCGATGGCGCGCCGCAACGCATCTTCGTCCTCTACCCGCGCCCAGATCGGCGCGTTCAGCGTGTCGCCAAAGAACCGGCGTGCCGGCTCGTTGACTCGCAGCACCTGGCCATCCTCGCGCACGACCAATACCGCATCGCGCGCCGAGTCGAGTACAGCCGACAATTCTGCCGCACGGGCCTCGAGGCCCGTGCTGATGACCGTGATTTGATGGTGCAGTTGATCGGTCAGTTCCGTGACCTGCGCACGTTCGCTCTCGAGCATTCCGGACAGATCCAGGAGGCGATCTTGAACGACGCCGATTTCGCCATCCGCCCGACCTTCTTGTGGCAAGTGGTAATTGCCGTGGCCGAGGTGCAGCAGGTCATCCGCCAGGCGCTCCAGCGGACGGGTCAGAAGCCCTGTGACCCAAAGTGTCAAGCCGGCCCCGAGCACGATCCAAAGAATGGCCTCGACCACGGAATCGGCGACGAGTCCCCGAAGCCGGATGACCGCCTCGTCGGTGCGTACCGCACAAAGCAGATGACCGCGCACCGAATCACCCTGGAGAACCGGTGTTGCAATCAAGAGCTCCAGAGGCTCCATACCGAGAGCCCAGAAAGTTCGTGGCACCGTACGCAAGCGTAAACGCGTCACCATGCGGACTTCCTCGGGCGTTGGGCGAATCCCGTAGTACGCCAGGATCTCTCCGTCGGGAGAGAGAAGCGCCAGAGAACGGAGCTCGAGCCTTCTGCCAAATCGCTTCGCAAGGGCGTCGAGATCAGGAGCGTGGTCGGTAGTCCAAAGGCTTCCGACCGCGCCCGCAAGACTCACCAGGACGAGCCGAGTCTTGAGTGCGATCTCCTCTTGGATGACGAAGCCCTCCGTGACCAACGCATGGAAGGCATGCCCCAGCACGACCACGGCAACGATGCAGCCCGTAAGGACGGCCATCTTGATGCGAATGCTGATATCTCGGAACGCGGTCCTCATCGGGTAGCTTTCACGTTCGCCTCACACTCTTTGCTCTGAAAGCCGTGGCAGTCGACACACTTGCGTTCAGGGTAGTGCGAGAACAGATCCGCATGACATTCCAGGCAGTGGCGGCGCTTGGAGGTCCATTCATGCGGCTCGTGGCAATCCGCGCATTTCTGGTGGTCGGAATTCGTGTGAAGACCACACAGCTCCGAAGGGCGGTGGCAGTCCGCACAAGGCGCAATGCGCCCAGCCGCATGAGGCTCATGACATCCCGAACACACGAATTGCATCGGGGCTGTGGAGGGAAGCACGATGGGGCGATCCTGCTTCGCATGGCATCGCATGCAGTCCCGCTGTTGCGGCAGGACCGAATCCTCCGTTGAGAGGAAATTATGGCAGGCGAGACAGTGAACCGGCTCGTGGGCCGAGCCCGCATCCTGGCCCTTATGGCAGCTCACGCAGATCTCGCGTGCAGGCTGATCGAAATGCATCTGCTGCCCATGGCAGTCCGTGCAGCCCAGTCCTTCGTCGCTGGAATGGACCCGGTGGCCGCTCGAATTGGCGACCTCGGGCCAACGGCGGTCGTGGCTCGCGTGGCAGCTCGCACACGAGCGAACGCTCACTTTCGCGTGATGGATGTCGGGCATACCCCCGCGGAGATACACCCAGAGGATCTTCAGGCCTTCCTCCATGGTCGCATGGTGACAGGCCTGGCAGTTGATGCCTCGGTGCTCACTCTCGAGCCACACCGCCACCTCTGGTGCAACTTCATGACAGCTCTCGCAAAAGCGGGGGCTTTCGTTCGTATAGCGTTGTATCCCGAGGTAGCCGATCAGGATGGCAATCGCCCCCAACGCAGCGATCAGATAGGCCGCGACACCAGGCGTTACGTTTCGCCCTTGCGAATTGACGCGCTTCTCCATCCCCGCCCGTCCGTTCAGCCCAGGCACTTCTGCGGCAAGCTAGTTGGACTCGGCACTATTCTGGTTTTTCCAAGCCGAACTCATCCTCATCGTGACATTTCTTGTAGCAGCCACTCGTGTCGGTAGTGATCTTCTCATGGATCACAGACTCGTGGCAACTCTCGCAATTGTCGTCGATATCTTCCTCCTCGAAATGGAGCTTGTGCGGGAAATGCTCCTTGCCGTCTTCGTAACGAGCCTTGTTGTGGCAGTCCATGCAGGTAGTCCATTGATCGAAGCCCTTGTGGCCCGCTCCGATGATTCCCGAGGCATCGGACTCTGCGATCAGCATTTCCATCTCCGCCGGACGAGCGCTGAGTTGCGCGATCTGGGATCGCACGGATGACACGTCCAATCCGACGACCAGAATCGCCGCAATGAGGATGACCGCCAATGCGACGAACGACCAAACGGGGTGTTGGTGCCAGGCCTGCTCTCGGGCAGGAGGCCTCGGCGGCGTCCTTCCGTAGGCCTGCTCGTAGGCAAGTCGATGTTCGTCGTACAGCGCCTCCGCTTTGATGCGACCGGTCAGCCAGACCCAACTCATCGGAAACACTGCAGGCCGAAGATGTTGATTGTAGAAATGCCATAGGAAGATGGCCAACGCAGCAAGCAGTGCCTCGTCGCTATGTGCGATGAAGGCCAACGTCAGGAAGGCACCCGGCAGCAGACGGGCCGTTGCCTCTGGGAACCAGAGCATGAGCCCCGTTGCAGCCATCAGGGGGACGCCCCAAAAAATCGCCCAGTAATCGAACTTCTCGTAGTAGGTGAAGTCTCCGAACCTCGGCCGCTCTTTGCGTACGCCCATGTAGTAGAGAACATTTCCAATCAGATCGGTGATGTCCTTGGGCCCAGGAACCATCTCTAGGCTGAGCTGGCCACGTCGCCAGCGCAGGAACAAATAGATCAGGTGATAGACGGAAACGCCCATCAGCATCACACCGGCAACGCGGTGGCTTAGCGCGAGAGTGGCCTGCCCTCCGAGGAATTGCGCAAAGGTGCTCGAGGCCCCGACCGAAGCAGATTTCATCGGCCAGCCCGTGACGGCCAACGTCACGAAGGACACGATCATGATCGCGTGCTGGATCCTGATGTGGCCATCGAAGCGCTGAATCTCATCATCGGCCGCCACGGGGGCATCGGCCGGTCCGTGTTCCGGATTGCTGCCACGCCCGACGACGTTCCGACCGGCGCTGTAAAGATCCAGCAGCAGGTGGATGAGAAGCATGCTGATGGTGCCGAGGGTAAGGATCGAAAAGGCCAGTGCAACGGTCCATGCCCAGAAATTGGCGTCGATTGTATGTGGCTGATGTGAGATTGCGGCCGTAAACGAATCCGTGGCGTCTTGATGGCAATTGCGACAGGTTTCGGCTCGATTTGCCGGATACACGCTCGAGCGGGGATCGTCGCTGGGATAGATATCATGGCCGGTGTGGCAATCACCGCAGCCCGCGGCCTTGTCGTTGCCCAATGCCAGCATCTTCCCGTGTACCGTCTCGCGGTAGGTATCCGCGACATACGGACTCGCTGGCCCTGCTTCGCCCTCTTCGAATTCATGGCAGCTGATACAACGCGCGGCAATCTGTCGCTTCGCCTGAGACGTGGGCGTCACCGCGTGCATTGCGCCGTGGCACTCGACGCAACCTGCCCGACGCACACCATCGTCATTGAGCGGGCCGGCGCCGTGAACGGACTTGCGCCAGGCCGCTACCTCATCCTCATGACAGTCGACGCAACCGGCGATGACTTCCGGACTCTTGTCGAGATAACCTTTGAAATCTCCAGCAAGGATGGCGGTCTCGTCTTCCAGCTCAGGCGGAAGATGAGGGTTGAACCGACGCCCGACGTGACATTCGATGCAGTCGACCTTCGCATGTGCATCGGTGTCGGCAAGCAGCTTGCGATTCTGGAGGACGTCCTCGTGGCATACCTTGCAAGAAGCGTTGGGATCGATACTGGGAGCAACGATCCGCGCCTCTGCCCGAGGCTCCTCGGCCGTCGCCTCTGCTACGCCCCCTAAATTCACCACCAAGACAAGCAGAACGAGACCTAGCCATTTCATCTCAGCCTCCGAGCCCTCACGGGGATGTCCCGCTCGATGTTGATCTTGGGTGAGCAGCGGTTCCTTGGGGAGGCATCTTACGCGAGGCTCTTCTCGAGATCGAGCTTGCGTTCCTTCGCTCGATGCTCGGTCACAGAGAAGAGGATCTCGAGGTCCAGATAGCCTGGGATGCGCTGGGGAAGCTTCGCTTGGCCTCGAAGATCCCGGCTGCGATCCAGCGCACGATCATGCTGCCGTCACGGCGGCGGATCGACCTTGCGCGGCTTCTGGAGGTCCCCGCTTTACTTCGCAAAATGGCACTGGTGGCGAGAAGATCTCGCCACCAGTGCGAACATCATAAAGCGATCGGTCGATGAAGCTCGGGCTCTACTCGCGAGCCTTCTCCTCGACCGGTACCTTGATTTCTTGCGCCGCACCCCTCGTTGCGCGAGCCAGGCTATTGATGCCCGTCGCCACGATGGCGCCGGCCAGCACGAAGATTGCACCAACCGACAGCACCCCGGAAAGGACGCCGAGCACGACGGTCGCTTGCGCAAAGACGCTTTCATGGATTGGGCTGCCGAAGATCGCAGAGCCGAGGATGACGCCAGCATAGCCTCCGTAGAGCAGGGACGGGAGCAGTCCGACCACGAGGAAAACGATCAAACCGACTACTCCACCGGCAAATGTTCCGCTATTCGGACCCGACCAAATTGAGATTCTCTTGGTTGTCATCACTCTCTCCTTCTCACAACCGCGATACCCCGCGACTGTGTTGTGATTGCTATCTGACTCCTTTCTAAAGCATTGTTCGTGCCAAGTCGTAACTGGCCGATTCCTCACTATTCCAGGGATGTGCGCTGTCGACAGAAGGCGACAGATCCGTACAGGAATCGTAGAGGTGTCGATTATTGACTAATGATTTCAAGGACTTATGGGAATGCGCGAGATGGCGACAGGCGCAGAACGGAAATGCGACATCCTGGGCCCCCCGGCGGCAGCGCCTCGACCAGTCGGCGGCGCATGGCCTGCAGCAGGGAGCACCACCTCGCATGGCGAGGTCGTGCTGTCGCTCCCTGCGCGCCGCTTCTCGGTGAGGCTCTCGCTGTCACCGAGAAGCGGCGCGCAGGGGAAACCGGATTCTCGAGCGGTCTCCGCTCTACTTGAAGCTGCCGTAGTAGTTGATGAGAGCCTCGATGCTCTCCTTGTCCAGCTCGTCGATCTTCACCTTCATCTTCTTCTTCATCGGCAGCTCTCCGGAGACGAGCGTCTTGAATGTCGCGGTGAGGTAGTCCATGTGCTGACCGGCCAGAATGCCAGAATCGTCACTTGCTTCGCTGCCCCCTTCAGAGTGACACTTCTTGCAGTTCTTGTTGTGAATCTCGAGGCCTTTCGCGGCCAGGGCTGCATTGGATTCTTGCTTGGCGCGGACGAATTTCTGTTCAGAATAGTACTTGGCCACTTCTTGCATGTCGGCGTCGCTGAGGTCAGCGGCTGACTTGCACATGTCTGTTTTCGTGTCCTTCTTGGGACCCGTCCGGATCTTCGTTTCGGGGCAAGGCCACTTCTTGTCCTTGAACGCTTTCAGGCTGATCTCGAGATATTTCTGGGAATAGCCCCCGATGATCGGCACATCCTTCTCGGTGCTGGCACCAGCCTTGCCGTGACAGGCGTCGCAAGCTTCGACCAGCTTGCTCACATCGGCGGCTGATGCAGCGGTCGCAAGGGACAGCCCAAGCAGGGCGCCACAGGTCAGCAATACGGTTCCAACGCGTCTCGTCGTCATGATATGAAATCCTCTCCTTTTCTTGGCCGGCTTCTTGGGAACTCGTGTGGGAAAGAGTGGGGTCGAGATCGTGGGGGGGGCGAGCGCGATTCGGCAACGTGGCTCATGGTCAGTCTCTTGGCCTGTTTCTGTCGGCGTGTGCGTAACAGAAAGTCGAGGAGAAGTCATTGGAAGGGAGACTCTACCCCCGAACCGGGCGTAGCGCGTGGCCGCCCACGTGGAGCGGCGCGCGCCTCCCATCGACAAGGGGGGGGGCCGGCGCCGGGGCGTCTCGCCTCCTACGCCATCGCGTGAGCGGACGCCCCTGGCACCGGCCCGGACGCGCCGCGCGAGAAGCGCACAGGCGCGCCACAATGCCAGTCAGAGCAGACTACCCCCAAACAGGGGGTGCGTGGGAAAAATTCTGTGCCTCGAGCGAGAATTACAGGTGCACGCCACGTGCGAAGATGCTTATGACTGGCGTCATACCCGCCTTGTGTAGAGCACCCGATCGTGGCGGGTAGGCCGACGCGGCGGTCTTCGTCGAGCAACGCGAGCAATCCGAACAACGCCTTCGTTGTGCACTTCAACAATGGCTACGAGGATGCGAACAGCAAGACGAACCTCAGCTACGTGCGCGCAGTCCGCGGCGGCTCGTAATCGATTCCTTGCTCATCGGATGGCGCTTCCGGTGGATGACCCGCAGCGCTTGGTTCAAGAGGCCGCAACATGGCGGGTGACCAGGATCTGCAGAGCCGGTTGGGGGCCCTCGAAGACGCGGTGACGCGGCTGCAACTGCAGGTTTCGGAGCTGTCGAGGGGCCGGGCCTCCCGGCCCGGCACTCCGAAGCCCGCCGCCGTGGCGATGCAGTCCCCACCCGTCGCGACTCAGGGCCAGCAGTTCGGCCTGGGGGATCGGCTGGCCGGTGCCGCGGTGCTGTGCATGGTGCTGGTGTGTGCGCTGGTGCTGCGCCAGGCAACCGAAAGCGCGTGGATTTCTCCTGCAGCCGGACCGGTGTGGGGCCTGGGCTACTGCGCGCTGCTTTTCGTTCTGTCGCTGGTGCTGAACCGTTCGCGTCCCATGATCGGGCGGCTGTTGTCGTTTTCGGCTCTGTGTCTCGGCCTGCTCATCCTCCTGGAAACCTATTTCCGGCGCGAAGCCGTGTCGCTGGGGGTGGCCCAGGCAACCATGACAGGCCTGGCGCTGGCGGCGGTGCTGGTGGGCTGGCGCACGCAGAGCGGCGCACTGGCCGGCGTGGGCCTCGTGGCCGCCAGCTGGCTGGCTGCGTTGATGGACCTCAAGACCTGTCAGTGCTCCTCGGTGGCGCTGGGGCTGACCGCGGCGCAAGGGGTGGCCGTGGTGCTGCACTGGAAGAAAGGGTGGGGCTGGCCGCGCTGGCCTCTGCTCTTCCTGACCCAGATCTTCCTGCTGGTGTGGGCCCGCGCGCTGCACCTCAATCCCGTGGACACGCCGCGGTTGGCCGGTCACGAGGTGATGTTCGTGCTGGTCAGCCTGCCGCTGGTGCTCAGCGCCGTGGTGGGCGGGCTGCGGGGGAAGGCCGCCCTGAGCGTGGTGGACGTCCTGGCGCCGTGCCTGGGATTGGGGGCAGCGCTCGCCATGCAGCAGTGGGGCTCCGGCGTGGCCTCGCCGCTGGTGGGATTCCTGTGTTCGCTGGTACTGCTAGGCGCGGGCGTCGGGGTGATCCTGCAAAAGGATCGCAGCCCAGCGACCGGCGCATGTTTCTTGGTTGCCGGCGTGGTGATGGCGGCGTGGTGGTGGCCCCGCTTCATTGCTCCAGTGGCGCTTTACGTGCCCCTGCTGGCGCTGCTGGGTCCTGCGCTGGTTTGGCTTTCTCAGCGCGCGAAGCAGAAAACGCCGCGCCTGTTGGGGCACCTCACGCTGGCGGGCGTGACGCTGTTGATGCTGGCGGATGGCTCGATCCTGGAGGTCCCCTCCACGCACGGGGTCGTTCCCATGTTGCTCGCCCTGCTGGTGGGCGCGATCGGTTGTCTGCAGTACCGGTGGTGCCTGCGCCATCCATGGCCGGCAGACGCGCCCAGATCCAGACTGGATCCCAATGATCGTCTCTGCCTGCTATCGCTGGCCGCGGGCTGCTTGGCCCTTCTCAGCGCGCTGCGTGCCGCCGGCTTCGAGGTGCTGGGGCCGGAGAGAGCCGACACTTTCCAGTTCTACCAGTCATTCTGCGCCAGCCTCCTGGTGGCAGGGCTGGTAGCGGTGGCGCTGGTCTCGAAGCTTTCGGACCTGCTGCTGGCGGCGTTGGTTGCCCTCGCGCTGGTGAGCTGCAAGGTGCTTCTTTATGACCTCTTCACGCTGCCCGGGGCCTACGCCATCTGCCTGGTGCTGACGGTGGCCGCCGTGCTCGCGCTAACGTCGATCGGTGTGCAGCGCCGTCGTCCGGTGTGACGAGTTGCGCGGTCAGAAGGTTTCCTGGGCCGACAGGCCCTATTTCTCGGTTGTCTCGATCGCGAGGTCGCCGAGCGCAGCCTCGGCCTGGCGGCGCACTTCGTCACAGAGATGCTCGCCCACTGCGTCCTGGCAGCGGGCGAGAGCGGTCCGCAACGCGCGGCGGCGGAAGGGGACGCTCGGAAGATGAAAGGACCGGAAGCTCTCCACGAGCTCTACCGCCTTGGAGGCGGTGATCGGTCCCGTCTCGTCCCTGCGGTGGCTCGGATCGTAGAACTGCTGCAGCTGGTCGATTCGATCGACGCTGGCCACCTTGGGATCGATGGGGAAGTGACCCGTGCTCTGTCGCAGCAGCGAGCTCGGGTTCTCCGCGGCCCACCAAGCCATCAGCGTGGCGCAGCTGCGCGCTGATTCGGAGCACGTCGAAAACACGAGATCTCGCCGCTCCTCATCGGATAGCGCGCCTCCATGGAGCTCGATGTAGCGCCTCACGAGGGAGTTGCGTGTGGCGATCTGCGCCGTCTCGAGGCGAGCGGTCTCGGGAAGCTCCGCGTTCTTGCCCACGAAGAAGTCGATGCCGGCCTGGTGGCCCAGGATCGGGTGCATCAAGCGCAGGGTCTCGCCAGGGCCGAGGGCGCTCTGGACCACACCCAGGGGGAGCAGTTCATGGGCGAGCAGGGCCAACGGCGCTTCAAGCTGTATGCTCTGGAGTCTGGTGGCGTAGCCGGGCTGCTTCATCCGCGCCTCGATG
>CAYGXT010000007.1:1716-21564 GCA_964353695.1 uncultured Myxococcaceae bacterium | reverse complement strand
AAGCTCTGGGCGGCGAGGTTGTAGAGCTCGTCGGGCTGCACCTTCTCCAGCGTGCGCAGGATGTTCGTGAACTCGATCAGGTCGAGAGGCACGAGCTGAACGTCCTTCGCTACGCCCAGCTCCTCGAGCCGCCACAGGTTGAGCGAGGCGCTGCGACGAAACGCTCCATAGGTCTCGTAGCCCCGTTCCAGCAGGAGCCGGCACAGATAGGCGGCGTCCTGCCCCGTCACGCCGGTCACCAGGGCACGCTTGCTCATCGGACGTCTCTCCTGGCAACCGAGGCCGCGCCAGTGTGGCGGGCAGCCAATCCTACGGGGACTGGCCAGGGCTCGCGAGGGCCAGCCCCGCAACGGCCCGGCTGCTACCTCCCTTCTCGGATTTCGCGGCCAAGCAATGAAGGGGCAGCGGAAGGAGCGCGACCGGCTGACTCTCTCTGCGGTCAGCGAAGCCGCGCGAGTACGGCCGAGAAGTCGGCCGGGTCGGGGCTCTCGGCCAGGATCTCGCCCACACGAATGCGCGCCGCGTGGAGCATCTGCCGCGGGGCGCCGGTCGGATCCTGCTCGGCCGCAGGGCCGTAGAGGCGGTCTCCCGCCACGGGGTGGCCTCGGTGCGCGAAGCTGGCTCGGATCTGGTGCAGATGGCCGGTCTCGAGGAAGACCTCGACGAGCGTGGCCGGACCGAGCGGCTCGAGCGCGCGCCAGCGTAGCCTCGCCAGCCGCGCGCCGCGGCCGCGCGCATCGTGACGCGGATCGATGACGCGCACCCGCGCTGGCCGATGACGCGCCACCATCAACCCGACTTCCTCTCTTGCCTCGCCTTCGAGGCGCCCCAGCACCAGGGCTCGATACAGCTTCTCGACCCGATGCTCCGCAAAGGCCAACCGCAGCTGCTCCCAGCGCTCCTGGCTCGTCGCGAAGAGCACGACGCCCGACGTATCGACGTCAAGCCGGTGTACGACGCCGCTGCGGAGCCCGGCCTCTCCCACTCCGGCCACCTCAGGACGGCGGGCGACCAGGGCATTGAGGAGTGTGCCGCCCTCGTCCGGCGCGAGCGGATGCACGGGCGTGCCAGCTCGCTTGTCGAGCGCGACCCAGCCCTGACCCTCGGCGAGCAGGCGCAGCTCAGCGAGCGGCTCGGCCAGGGGCCGCTCGGACGCCGCCTCGGCCGGAGCCGAGATCTCCACCAGCGCACCGGCCTGCAGCGCTGCGCCCTTGGCCGAGGCGGTGGCGAGGTGGCCGTCTACGCAGACGGCTCCCTGCGCCAGCAGGCGCCGTGCTCGCGCTCGCGGGATGCCGAGCCGTGCCGCCAGCCAGGCGTCGAGACGGGCGCCCTCCTCTTCGCGCTCCACCCGCATCGGCCCGCCCTCAGGATCGCCCATGGCCTCGGAGGCTACTGCGGCCGGGCCCGCCTGGGAAAGGCTACGTTGTCGGCCCGATGACGCCCCCCGCCCGAAATCAAAGCGCCCGAAATCAAAGCGACCGAGATCGCAGCGATCTCATCGCCGTCATGGACACCACGCTCCGTGACGGAGAGCAGACGCCTGATCTCTCCTACACCCCGGCCGAGAAGCTGCAGCTCGCTCGCATGCTGCTCGAGGAAGTCCGGGTCGATCGCATCGAGATCGCTTCGACCCGGGTCTCGGAGGGCGAGCGCGAGGCTGCGCGCCGGATCGCGGCCTGGGCCCGACGCGAAAAGTTCCTGCCGCGCGTCGAAATCCTCGGCTTCTGCGATGGCCGGACCTCCGTCGCGTGGATCGCGGCCGTCGGCGGCGAGGTCCTCAACCTGTTGGCGAAGGGCTCCGAGCGCCACTGTCGTGGGCAGCTCGGCATGACGCCCGAAGCCCATCGCGAGCGCATCACCGAGACCGTGCGTGCGGCACGCCGCAAGAAGCTCCTCGTGAACGTCTACCTCGAAGACTGGTCGAACGGCGTGCGTGAATCCTTCGACTACGTCTTCGCCATGATGCGTACGCTGGCCACGCTCGAGATCGAGCGCGTCTACCTGCCGGATACCCTCGGCGTCTTCGCGCCCGACGACGTCACCCGCTACGTGGGCCTGATGACGGCGACCTGGCCCGCCGTCGCGTTCGAGTTCCATGCCCACAACGACTATGGCCTCGCCACCGCCAACTGCCTTGCTGCCGTGAAGGTGGGAGCCGTAGGCCTACACACCAGCGTCAATGGCCTCGGCGAGCGGGCGGGCAACAGCCGGCTGGCCGAGGTGGTGACCGCCATCCACGACAAGACCCGGTTTCGTACCCACGTGGATGAGTCGCGCCTGGCGTCGGTGTCGCGCGTGGTCGAGATCTTCAGCGGCAAGGATCTCGCCGCCAATGCGCCCATCGTCGGTCGCGACGTCTTCACGCAGACGGCCGGCATCCACGCCGACGGAGACGTGAAGGGCGACCTGTACGTCACCGAGCTTGCACCGGACCGTTTCGCACGCGAGCGCCGCTACGCTCTCGGCAAGCTCTCGGGAAAGGCGAGCCTCGACCAGAACCTCAAGAGCCTCGGCATCTCGCTCTCCGACGCCGACCGCGATCTCGTGCTGCGCCGCATCGTCGAGCTCGGTGACAAGAAGCATACGGTGGGGCCGGAAGACATCCCGATGCTCATCGCCGACGTGCTGAAGACTCCCCACGAGCAGATTCTCCGGATCGAGACCTGGCGCGTGAACGTCGCAAAGGGCGAGCTGCCCCACGCCGAGGTGACGCTTGCCCATGCCGGCCGTACGTCGAAGGCCGAGGCCAGTGGCGACGGCGGCTACGACGCGTTCATGCGTGCCGTGGGCAAGGCGCTGCGCGCCTTCGACTTGAAGCTCCCGCGGCTCGAAGACTTCCGCGTACGCATCCCGCCCGGAGGCCGCACCGAGGCGCTGGTCGAGACGCTCATCGCGTGGAAGCATCCGGGAGCCGGCGAGAGCACGTTCTCGACTCTCGGCGTGGACTCGGATCAGATGGCCGCGGCCGTGATCGCCACGGAAAAGATGCTGAACGCTGTAGCGGCGCGAGCGCGGCGGCGCCCGGGAAAGCCTTGAGAGCGGCCAGGCTCGGGGCCCTGCTTTTTTTTGCGCTCGGAGCGGCAGCCTGCGCCTCCGTCCCGGCGCCCGATCCCCGCTTCCGGCCCAGCGAGAACGTGCTGGAGGTGGTGGCCGTGCTGCGCCGCCACGTCCCCGACGACACCTATCGCTTCGAGCCCGCGCGCGACGTCACGGGCCGCAACGTCTACCGCGGCTCGCTGCTGCGACTCGAAAACCTCGAGAAGGTCCACGCCGACGCGCTTCGCGCCGGCCACTGGGACGACGTCATCACCTTTGCCAAGGGCCGTTCCTTCGAGCGCCTGCGCGCCTTCGACCTCGCGGCGCAGAGCTACCGCAAGGTCTCGGAGAGTACGCCGGAGCTGCGGCGCGAGGCCAAGACGAGCGCGGCCCTATGCGACTCCCTCGACGAAGCTGCGCGCATCGGCTTCGACGCCGCGCGGCCGTCCGAAGATTCCGATTCGGTCCCGCCGCCGCCCCGGGACGAGAAAGGCGTGGTCGAGGCCTCCGAACTGCGGATCGCGCTACTCGAAGCGCTGCTTCCCCAAACCGAGGGCACGCACTACACAGCGATCATCCGGGAGGAGATCGAGCGCGCGGACATGGCGCGGGCCGGCTTCTTCGTGGCCTCGCGCAAGCTCTTCCCCGACGGCGATGTCCGGGCGCTCTCGGAGCAGCAGCGACTCGTACTCCGAAACCGCGAGAGCAAGCTCGCCAACACGCATATGCTCGGCCTCGCTGATCTCTACGCCAGCCTCGCCGACGACTACGTGAGGAGCCATCCGGCCGAGGGTCTGCTCTTCGATCCGCCAACCTTCCAGGAGCTGGTGGACGCGGCGTCGCGGCTGTATCAGTCGGTGGCGGCCCAGGACGGAACGCCCGAGAAACTGGCCGCGACGCAGCGGCTCGAGGCCTTTCTGGCCTTCACCATGAAGGTGGACCGTGACCGCTTCACGCAATGAAAACAGACGAGCGCTACGGATGCGGGCAGGGGCCACGTTGCTGGCCCTCGCGCTCTCGGCCTGCGCCGGCCCGGGCGGCCTGCCTGTCGGTGCGACACTTCAGCCCCTGCCCGCGGCGCGGGCCGTCGTGCCTGACGATGCCGACCTTGCGGCTCGCGATCTCGCCGCCGCGGCGCTGGCCACCGACCATCCCGGCGTCACGCGTTCCCTCTCACGCCTCGAGACGCTGGACGGCGACGAGACCGCGAACAACGGCGTGCCGACCGGACTCGTGCCGGTCGCGAAGGATCTCGCGGCGGCAAGCGCTGATGACCACGTCGCCTATGTCCGTGCCAGTGAGGCGCTGCTGCAGCGCGACGATCTCGACCCTGCGCTTCGCACCCGGCTCGAGCAGACCCTGGCCGACGAGCCGCTCCGGCTCGCCGCTGCGCGGCGGCGCGATGCACTCGTCAACTCGATCGCGAGCATATTCAACGTGATCGCCGAGCCTCTCGGCCGCGCGGCGCTCTCGGGCGTCAGCGCTGCGGCCAGCCTCGGCAAGGCCCTGCTCGGCCTCGCCATTGCGAAGCACCTCGAGGACGAGATCAGCACCCCCGAACGCCAGGCCCTGGTGCAGGAGAAGCGCTTCCTCGCCGAGTCGCCCGAGGCGCCCGAGGCGATCGACGTTGCGGCACGCATCGAAGAGGATCAGGCGCGGCTTACGCGTATGCAGCGCGACAAGAGCCTGCGTACCGCCCGCCGCGCTCTCGAGGCCGGCAACGCGCGGGTCGCCCTGCTGGCCTCGGAGCGCGCGCTGCGCTTCGCCAGCGAGGATGCCGAGGCCACCGAGCTGCGCGACGAGGCGGCGAAGCAGCTCCTGGCAGAGCGCAGCGACCGGGGCCGATCGCTGGAGGTCGCGCGCAACAGCGGACGGGATCCGGCGCCCTCCGTAGCAATGCCCCTCGCCGTGGCCCTGCTCGATCCCCACGGCGACGTGGCAGGCGAGGCACGAAAGCTCCTCGACGTGGATCCCGAAGGCCCGCTCGCCGACGAGGCCCGCTTCGCTCGCGCCATCGCTCTCGGCGAGTCACACCACGAGACCGAGATGTGGGAAGAGCTCTCGGCTCTCTCGAAGGGAGAGGACGACAAAGACGGCCCGAACATGGCGCCGAATGCCGGCCTCCTACTCACGAGCCCCGACACGAATCCCTACGGCGCCTTTCTCGCTGCCCGCTCGAAGCAGACCGGTGCGCGTTTCGGCTGGGTATTTCTCGGCCCCCTCGCCGGTGGCGCACGGGATCGAGACCTGCCGCGGCCTGTCGAATGGCTGATCGAGGTGCCGACCCTGGTCGAGATGGTGACGGCGCTGCCGAACCGGCTGGTACGCTATCCGTGGCTCGACCAGAACATGTTCGGCCGCGCGCCACAGCAGCACGCTCGCGCCTATCTCGTGCGCTATCCGGACGGCGAGTACGCGCCCGCCGTGCGCGAGTTCCTGATTGGCCAGGAGAGCGACGCCGGCAACTACGCCGCCGCCTACGAGCTGGTAAAGGAGGGTGAGACCGACCCCGACACCATCGCCGAGCTGCGCGAGCTATCAGCAAAGCAGGTATTCGAGATTGCAAAGAAGGAGAAGCGCCGCGATCTGCGCATTTTCTTGGCGCAGCGCGCAGCGCAGGAGTTTCCGATGACCGAGGCCGGCCGTGAGGCCGGCAACTTCGTGCGCGAGGAGGTCAGCAAGGCGACGCCGCAGCAGGTTCGCGTCACGCGGAACTTCCTGCTGGAGAACGCCGCAGTGGCCGGGCCCGAGGGCCTCGGCATCCAGCCGGTTTATCTCGACGGGAGCCTGCGCAACGGCGAGCTGCATCCCGACGGCGTGGTGCTGGTGGGCGGGCAGCTCCTCGAGCTGCGCTTCGTGCCCGCCAGCGGCAAGGAATCGGATCCCCCCGCCATCGTACGCAAGCAGATTTCGGCCGAGCGTCTGGCGCGCATCGTGTCACTGCTCGAAGAGACCTCGATGCGCAACGAGCTGTTGGATCCCGGCAACGACCAGCAGCCCGATGCCCGGCGCGATCTCTTCTTCGAGCAGGCCCGGCTCGGCCTCACGAGCGCGCCCGATCTTCGCCCCGCTGCCGAGTCGGACTACGTCTTCAAGGGGTTGAGGGATAAGTACGGCCTGGTACGCGGCCGCGAGTCGATCCTGCCGGTGGATCTGGTGCTGCAGGGCTCGCTTCCGAGCCTTGGCCTCGGCGCCTTCCCGCGCATCCGCAGCGCGAAAGCAACGCCCGACGCGATTCTCTACAAGTAGGGCGGGCGCCCAAAACTCGCACCGCCTCCGAAGGCGCGGTCGAGAAGCTCGATCGGATGCAGCACCTGCGCGCGCAGGCCATGCTTCGCGACGCCGGCGCGGAGCTGCAGGATACAGCCAGGGTTGCCGCTGGCGATCACGTCGGGATCGGCCGCCGCGAGCGCCTGCATCTTGCGTGCGAGCACAGCGCTCGACATCTCGGGATGCGTCAAATTGTAGATGCCGGCGGCCCCGCAGCAAGCAGTCGGATCGTCGTGGGGCAGGAGCGTCAAACCCGGGATCTGCGCCAGCAGCCGCCTGGGTGCCCCCTGCACGCGCTGCCCATGCACCAGATGGCAGGGATCGTCATAGCAGACACGCGCCTCCACCCGTCCCCGCGGCGGACGCAGGCCTGCAGCGTCGAGAAATTCGGAGACGTCGCGCACCTTGCGGGCCAGCCGATCACCCGTAGCCGGGAGCCAGTGGCCCACGTCGCGCAGCGACGCACCGCATCCGGCCGAGTTGACCACCACCACGTCGACGTCCGCCGCCTCGAAGGCGGCAACGTTGCGGCGCGCGAGGGCTTGCGCGGTCACAACGTCTCCGGCATGGGCGTGGAGCGCGCCGCAGCAGCCCTGGCCGGGCGCAACCACCACGTCGAACCCGTTTCGCGAAAGCACACGCACCGTGGCGTGGTTCACGTCGCCAAAAAGCTCCGGCATGATGCAGCCGACGAAGAAGCCGACCCGCCCACGCCGCTCTCCCTGCGCGGGCACCAGCGCCGGCAGCGGCTCTCTGTCGGCTCGCGATGGCACGCGCGGCAGCAGCGCCGCGCGCTCGCGAAGGCGGTGTGGTGCAACCAGCAGCGCCAGGCGGTCGAGGCCGAGGCGCTGGGCGAGGCCGAGCAGGGAGACCAGCGCGCGCAGACGCCGCGGATGGGGAACTACGCCCCGCAGCACCAGCGTCTCGAGGCGCTTTGCAAAGCCACGGCGCAGACCCTGCTTCTCCACCTCGGCGCGCATCTCTTCGAGCAACGCACCGAAGCGCACACCCGACGGGCACGCCGTCTCGCACGCACGGCAGCCAAGGCAGAGATACATCTCGTCAGCGACGGCCTCGGTGAGCGGGATCTTCCCTTCTGCCACGCCGCGCGCGAGGTAGATGCGGCCGCGCGGCGACGAGGTCTCGCGTCCCGTCTCGCGGTAGGTCGGGCAGACAGGCAGGCAAAGACCGCAATGGACGCAGTCGAGACTCTTCGTATGGATCTCGACGGCCGCCTTGGTAGCGGGCGTGAGCGAGCCGGCCTGCATTAGATCCCTCCCACGAAGAGGCCGGGGTTGAGGACACCCTTCGGGTCGAGCTCGAACTTGAGACGTCGCATCAGCGCCAGGGCCGCCGGCGGCTCGCCGAAGACGTCGCGCCCCTCGCATGCGAAGGCCGGCGCCGCCGCGAGCTGTGCGCTGCCCTCGCCGGCACGGGCGGCCGCACGGGCCGCCGCGAGTGCGGCCTCGATGCACGTAGAGCCAGCGTCCGGCACGAGCGCGAAGCGGGCGCAGAGCAGACCGAGACCTGGATGCGTGACGATGGCAGCGCCGGCTTCGTGCAGCGGCGCGTACGCGGCCGCGAGTCGCGATGGCCGCACCGTCACACGCAGGCGCAGCGAGCCTGCATGAAGGGAGCCTCCGGCCGCGCCTTCGAGCGCGGCCACGGCGTCCATCGCTGTTTCCGGCGCCAGCGCCGCGCCGTGATGCGCGGCGAGCGCAGCAGCAGTCTGCGCCACGACGGGCGCGTCGGAGGCCAGCTCCACGACCAGCAGAAAACCGGCGTGCGAAGGCGCCGGAAAGCCCGCGCCGAGATCGCTCGCAAGCTGCTCGTCGACCAGCGCGGCCGCACGTACACCGGGCAGCCGCGCCGCCGCCAACGCGGCCGCGAATGCGTCCTGCCCGGCTGCTATGGGCGCCGCCACGACGCTCATCGCCTCCGGCAGCGGGCGCAGCCTCAGCCAAGCGTGTGCGATCACGCAGAGAGTGCCATGAGAGCCCACGTAGAGCTTCGCCAGGTCGTAGCCCGTCACGTTCTTGACGACGCGTCCGCCGCAGCGCGTACGCTCACCGCTCCCGAGGACGACCTCGAGGCCGAGGACCTGATCGCGAGCGCGGCCGTAGCCGAGCACGCGCGGGCCGAGCGCGGCCGCGGCAAGGGCGCCGCCGACGGTCGAGGCGGCGGACGGTGGGTCGAGGGGAACGTCGAGCCCTTCGCGGCGAGCCGCCTCGCGCAGCGTCGCCACAGGCGTGCCCGCCGCCACGTGCACGACGCCCTCGTCCGCGTCGAGGACGTCGATGCCGACGAGGGCCGCGGTCGAGAGACGCACATCGGCGCGGCGCGGCAGGTTGCCCTGCGGCAGCTCGGTAGACGCTCCACAGACCAGGGCCGCCTCTCCCCGCGCAGCGAGCCCGCGCACGGCCGCCGCCAGGGCCTCGGCATCGGACGGCGCCAGCGTCGGGGTGGTCTCTGCTCTCTCTTCGCCGGCGCCTGCGCTCACGGCTCGAAGCTCACGCGCTCGTAGCCGCGGGCTTTCGGATTCGACTCTACACAAAATCGCGTAGTCGGGAAGATCTTCCCGGGGTTGGAGCGTCGCCCGGGATCAAATACTTCCCGCAGCCGCCGCATGGCGTCGAGATCGTCGGGCGAGAACATCAGCGGCATGAAGTCCTGCTTCTCGGCGCCGATGCCGTGCTCGCCGCTGATGACGCCACCCGCCCGGACGCAGAGCGCCAGGATCTCGGCGCCGGCCGCCAGAACGCGGCGAAGCTCGTCGGCATTCCGACGGTCGAAGGAGATGTTCGGATGCAGGTTTCCGTCGCCGGCGTGGAAGACGTTGGAAAGCGTGAGACCGTAGCGGTCTCCGATGGCGCAGATCTGCGCCAGCACCTCGGGCAGCTTCGAGCGCGGCACCACGGCGTCGTGTACGTAGAGGTCCGGCGCGAGCCGGCCCATGGCGCCGAAAGCCCCCTTGCGCGCGCGCCAGAAGCGCTGGCGCTCGGCCGCGTCGCGAGCGACGTCGACGCGCGTGGCGCCGCTCGCCATGCACAGAGTTCGCACTCGCTCTACCTGTCTTGGGAGCGCCACGGCAGGGCCGTCCAGCTCCGCGAGCAGCACCGCCCCCGCGTCGAGGGGCAGGCCCGCCGCGTAGACGCTCGCCTCGACGGCGGCGATGGTGCGTTGGTCCACGATCTCGAGGGCCGCGGGCACGAGGCCCGAGCGGATCACGGCTCCGACCGCGCGGCATGCCGACACCACGTCGGGAAAGATCGCCAGCAGCGTCTCCACGGCCTCGGCAACCGGCGTTAGCCGCAGCGTCGCCTCGGTTACGACGCCGAAGGTGCCCTCGCTTCCGACGACCGCGCCCACGAGGTCATAGCCAGGATCGCCGCCAGCGCGAGAGCCGAGCCGCACGCGCTCACCACCTGCCAGCACCAGCTCGACGGCCAGCACATGCCCCGTAGTGCTCCCGTATTTGAGGGTATGCGGCCCGCCCGAGTTCTCGGCCACGTTGCCACCGATGGTGCAGGCCTGCTGGCTCGACGGATCGGGTGCGAAGAGCAGGCCGAAGGGAGCGGCCGCCTTCGAGAGCTCGGCGTTGATGACGCCCGGCTGTACGACGGCCACGCGATCGACGGGATCGATCTCGAGAACGCGATCCATTCGAGAGCACTCGATCACGATGGCGCCGCCCAGCGCGATGGCTCCCCCCGAGAGCCCCGTTCCGGCTCCGCGCGGCACGAAGGCAACGCCCTCCCGAGCGCAGGCCTCGACGCAGGCCACGACCTCGTCCGAGGTTCGCGGCAGCACGACGGCGCTCGGCCGGCCCGTATGATGCGTGAGCCCGTCGCACTCGTAGACGAAGAGATCTTCCGGGCGCGAAAGCACCTCGCCCGTGCCGACAGCGGCCTTCAGCGCTTCGATCAGGCGAGTCTTGGACGGCTGCATTCAGCGCGAGGATCCCGCAACGAGGGGCTTCAGGCGAGGCCGAGCCTCTCCATGTCGTCCTCGTCGAGGCCGAGGTAGTGACCGATCTCGTGCGTCACCGTCGTCTGGATCTCGCGGACCAGCTCCTCGCGGTCTTGGCAATGCGTCTCGAGATTGCGCTTGAAGAGGATCACGCGATCCATGTCGCGAGGCTGGTCGACTGCCCCGGCCTCTGTCCGCGGGACGCCGAGGAAGATCCCGAGGATCGTCGGCGAGACGTTCTCGTCTAGAACGAGTTCTGCGGACGGCCACTCCTCGATCAATAGGGGTACGTTCTCGACATACTCCCGGATCGAGCGCGGCAGCTCGGCCTGGGCCTCGGCCGCAGCGCGCTCGAAGTCGTCGTCGGTCATCCGCAGCGGCACCGGAAACTGCTCGGGCTCGAGCTGGCTCGCCTTCTCGAAGCGGCTCGCGGCCTCTTCGGTCTCGCCGAGGCGCTCCAACACCAGGCCCAGGTGGTAGTGCGTCTGCGCTGCGTCGGCCTCCATGGCGACTGCGGTCTCGAGCGACGGGCGCGCCTCCTTGAAGCGGCCAAGCTCGAAGAGGATCTGGCCTTCGAAGGCGCGGTAGATGCTCTGCTCGCCACCGGTCTTGAGGGCGCGGCGCACGAGGAAGAGTGCGCCCTCGAGATCGTCGGTGTAGAACAACGCCTTCGACTTGAGGTAGTAGATCTCGGCTTCCATCCCTTTGTCGGGGCGGGGAAGCTCGCCCTGGCCTGCAAGAAGCTGGTCGCAGAGAGCAAGGGCCTGCTCGTACTCGCTGAGCTCGTCGATCAGGATCTCGGCGCGGTTCAGATGGGCCGTGATGAACTTCGGATCCGAGCGCGAGGCGAGCTCGAACTCGTGCAGGGCTTCTTCGACCCGGCCATCGTCCCAAAGGATCTCGCCGCGGCCGTTATGCGCTTCCGCGCCTTCCGGCTCCGCCTTGAGCGCCTCATCGAGCCAGCCCAGCGCCTCGTCGGTGCGACCACCGTGAGAGGCTTCCATCGCCTGGTCCAGGCAATCCCAGTAGCGGCGGTCCTTATCCTTCATCGGTCCTTCTATCGGAATCCCGGCGGGGGATCCAATGCGGCATTCGGGCGGTCGAATCATAGCAGAATCGCGACCCTCGAAGCGCGCAGATCACCCAGGGAGTCTGCCCGTAACCGGTTGAAACTGATGATGTTTATACTCGTCCCAGTGGCGACGAGCAGGCAGCTTCCAAGATCTCGCAAGAGCCGCCCGAAGCCGCTGTTTTGGTTGATGAAACACTATTCTATTCCGGGCTTGCACCTGCCCGTGATCCGCCTTCACCCTAGACTGGCCCGGGCATGATTCCCCCGATCCGCCGCCCGCTCGTCGCCAGCCGCGACGAAATCGCCATCCGCTTGCAACGTGTCTGCGCGGAGCGCGCATGAGCGCGGCAAGGAAGTCGAGGCTGGCAACAGGCGCGATCCTCGCATGGGAAGAGGATCCCCGTTCCGGCGTGGCTCCCATCCGACGTCCGCCGCCACTACCGCCGCCGACGAATCTCGCGCTCAGCATCGCGGCGAAGGCGCCGCCGCTCGCGGAATACGCAGTGGGGAGCGACGGCTTCCGTTATTGGACCGGGATCGAGGCGCTCGCTCGAGGCATCGGGCTTTGGTCTCCGCATCTGGGCACGCGCGGCTGGGCTGGGACGAAGCGGCTGCGCGTGCATCTCGACCGCGGGCAGGATCTCAACGCCTATTACGACCGCAAAAGCCTTTCCTTCTTTCACGACGTCGCCGGCGGCCAGATCATCTACTCCGGCGAGAGCCCGGATGTGGTTACCCATGAGCTTGGCCATGCCATTCTCGACGCGCTCCGGCCCGAGCTTTGGGACGTCATGAGCACGGAGGTTGCCGCATTTCACGAGAGCTTCGGCGATCTCTCCGCCCTGCTCTGCGGCCTCGAGCTCGAGAGCCTGCGTACGGTGGTGCTGGAGGAGACGGGCGGGTTTCTCTTCCGCTCCTCACGTCTCTCGCGCCTGGCCGAGTCTCTCGGCTGGGCCATCCGCCAGAGCCGTCCCGATCTCGTGGCGCCCGACTGCCTGCGCAACGCCGTGAACGCCTTCTTCTACCGCCCACCCTCGGCACTGCCGCCGTCCGGGCCCGATGCGCAGCTCACGAGCGAGCCGCACTCGTTCTCGCGCGTCTTCACCGGCGGCGCCTTCGAGGCTCTTGCTCTCATGCTGGCGAGCGCGGCAAAGAAGCCCAGCGAGAAGCATTTGCTAAGCGTCGCCCGTGACTTCGCCACGCTGCTCGTGAAGGGCGTGCTCCGCGCGGCCGTTGTGCCTGCCTATCTCAGCCAGGTGGCCGCCCAAATGATCGAGGCCGATCGCGTGCTGGCGAAGGGGCGCCACGGCGATGCGCTGCGTACCGCGTTCGTGCGGCGCGGGCTGCTCTCGCTGGAGAGTGCGACCGCGATGCCGCGGCAGACGGCGCGCAGCGGCACGCGAGCGGGCCGGCGCGCCACGACCGTCACGGACACAGCCACCGCGGCAGCGCTTCCGACCATCCGCATCGACGGCCAGGGCTTCGGCCTTGGCCGCCGCGTGATCGCCGTACGCATTCCTGCGGGCACCCAGGTCTTCGCCTCAGTGGCCTCTGCGCTCTCTACGGGAGACGCACGCAGCGCCCGACCCGACGAAGCCGCGCAGGCCTTCGTCCAATATCTCGCTCGTCGCGGGCGCGTGGACTTCGGAAGCCACGGCGCCCGCGGGCACGTGGCCACGCATCCCAGGACGCGCAAGACGCACGTCGTCACGCAGGAGGCCGGGCGGCTCGCGCTGCTGCGCCGCTGCTTCGACTGCGGGCTGGATCCGGCGTAGGGGGGACGGAAAGGCCGTGTCGATGCGGACGCGATCTCACGCTCGGCCACGGCCGGCGCCGACCCCATCAGGATCGGCCACGCTGCTCGCCGCACTCTCCGACTGCAAATCGCCAGAACACCGAAGAGTCCGAATCGTCGAGCCGTCTCGCGAGCGATTCGAAGGGGCTCACCCGGTCGCGCAGCTCGAGCGGGGTCGACTGGGCGAAGGCGAAATGCCGCGCACAGAACCGGGACCCGGGCTCTCCCTGGAGCACCATCGATCGCAGAAACTCGTGGAAGGTTCGCTCGTTCATCCAAGCACTGATGTCGGACAGTGACCACTTCACCCGTCCGTGAAGACGAACACGGGACGCATAATCCTCGATCCGGGCGTGCTGAAGCTCCAGCCGGCCGAGATATTTGCGGGCGCGATCAAAACCCTGCGCAGTGAGATAGGGCGGCAAGGGCCCATCCGGAGCGTACCGGCCGAAGTAGAAGAGATGCAATGAGAAACTCTCGCGGATCAGATGTGTCGTCGTCCATCGCATGATGCGATCGAACATATAGCGACCAATGCTGCCTTCATTCGAGCGCAAGAAGCCCTGATCTTGCGTGAGCGTGAAGATGACGAGAGGATGGCAGTAGAGGCGCAGCGCCGCCTCGAGGAGGCGTAGTCGCACTGCTTCCCTTTCGAGAAAGAGATGTTGCTCCTCGAGGCTCTCGATCTCGAACCAGCGCGCGCCCCATGCGAGCAGCCCTGCGCGGCTGAGCCCTGAAAGGAAGCGCCTGGCCGTCGCCTCGGCTCGGCCCGCATACAGGAGACCGTTCTCGATGAGATCCTGCCGGGCGTCCCAGTAGCGGCGCGCGCTGGGAGAGAGGGTCGGGCGCAGCGCCCGATACATTTCGCGACGGCCGGAGCACGGTACGAGGCCGAGGAAGGTGCAGAACGGGTCGTGCTCGAGAACCTCCATGGCAACCGCCTTGAGCTCGAGGGTGTAGAGCTGTTCGACGGATTGATCCACGGCGACGAGGCGTTTGGGCTCGGCGGTCAGGAGACTCAGGGCCCGCCCACCTCCTGCAGCGATTGCAATGACCGTATCGTCGGGAGAGCAATCCAGGGCCGATAGCTCGGAGCGCGTATCCTCGTTGCACGCACTGTAGAGCGGCCTCTTACGGATGCTCTGCACGCTCTCTCACTCCTTTCTCACCACGTCCTGCGCTCTCGAAGAGATCCCTTCCAGACCGCTCGAGCTGAATTGCAGAGAAGACGCGGTCCGTGATCACGGTGTCGGTATCGATGCGCGTGAACTCGACCTCCGTCGCGGCATCTCTCCCGTTCTGACGGACCCACATCCGGCGCGGCTTGTAGATGCGGTCGGCCATCACGAGCCCCTCCGTCTCGACCGTGAGGGTCTTGAGCGGCGTGTCGGAGGCACTGCCATAGAAATCCACCCGCAATAGAAGGAGCGTCTCGCGATCGATCCAGGCGACGATCCGGCCGTACTGCGACTCATGTCTTGGCAAAGCTTCGATGACATGACAGGTATAGCCGCGCTCCTCGGCCGTTGGAAGCTCCCGAACCTCGTATCGCTGCCAGCTCTGGTGCTCCAGGTCTTCGAGCGTCAGATCGCTGCCAAAGAACGCATCTCCTTTTTGGCTCGTACTTACCCTGCGTACGCGCCGTGCTTCCGGTTGGTAGAGGAACGCATCACTCGAGCCGTCGTCCCTCTCGACGATCAGGAAGGCCGTATCGCGGAGGTAGTCGGGCGCCGTGAACCGGAGCAGGAGATCGCCGCGCTCCTCGACCTTCCGGTACGCGGCGTCGAAGGCTCGCAAGCTGACGCGGTCGGTGCCGCGGTGAATGCGCAAGACGACACTCCGGACGGCGGAGTAGTTCAGCGTGCGATCGAAGGCAGTCTGAAGCACTTGCGTAGGCGAGGATGGGGCCGCGCTTGCGCCCGGCTCCCCGGCGAGCCTTGCCGGGAAGAGGCCTATCAGCGCCAGAGTGGCAGCGAACGCAAGCACTCCCGCGAGCAGGCTCGGTGCGTGGCGGCTCATGGGCGTCTCCGGGCAAGGTGTTCGAGGCCAAGTCGGCTCCAGCGATGACGCCACTCCCCGCGCGACATGCCGAGGTCACGGCGTGCCGCCTCCTGATTGAATTCGCCACGGCGATACGCATCCAGCATCCGCTCGCAGAGTGCCTGATCCTCCGACGTGAGCGGGCCCTGTGTCTCCGCGAGGGCGCGCAGAGCCGCACTCCGGTCGATCGGGGACTCGCCGTCCCAGTCCAGCAGCAGGTTCTGAAGCAGGGCTCTGAGCTCCCGAACATTCCCATTCCAGGCCTGGGCCCGCAGGCATTCGAGGAGCTCTGCCTCGAGGTCGGGAACGGGCAGGCGCGCCTCGCGTGCCAGGCATTTCAGAAGATGTCTTGCGATCGGCTCCACGTCGGCCAGCCGTTCCCGCAGAGGGGGGATCTGCAGCGTCGCCTGGCGGATGCGGAAGTAGAGATCCTGTCGGAAAAGACCCTGGAGTACCCGCTCCGGCAGCGCTCGGTTCGTGGCGGTGAGCAGGCGCACGTTCACCCTCTGGATGCCGCGGCCTCCCAGTGGCCGTACCTCGGCCGTCTCGAGTACGCGCAAGAGCTTGGCCTGCACCCGCGGTGGGGCATCGCCAATCTCGTCGAGGAAGAGAGTTCCCCCGTGCGCTTGCTCGAAGAGACCGGCGTGGGCCTCGAACGCCCCGGTGAAGGCACCCCGTGCATGACCGAAGAGCTCGCTCTCGAGGACACTCTCGGAGAGCTCCGTCACCGCGATGGCGACGAAGCGCTCGCGGCCGCTCTCCTCGTGGATGGCCTGAGCCACCAGCTCCTTCCCCGTGCCGGTATCGCCCGTGATCAGCACCGCCGCGTTCGACGGGCCAATGCGGCGGATCTGGGCTCGGAGCCGACAGGAGATCACCGAATCGCCGATCAGCCTCTCGGCGCCTCGGGTCGGCTTCCCCCTCGGAACACGGCTCGACAGGCTCTCGACGATCGTGGGGACCAGCTGGGTATCCACCCGAAAGGGGTACTCGAGGAAGAACACGGCTCCATACCTTCCCGCCTTGAAGATGGCCGTCGCGTCCGCACTCGCGCTGTAAAGAATGAAGGGGACGTCGATGCTCTTGCGGACCCGTCGGAGAAGCTCCAGCCCGTCCATCCGATCCATCCGATAATCGCTCACGATGGCGTCCACCCGACTCTCGGCCAGCCTGGCGATCGCCTCGACACCATTGCTTGCGGCCACGACATCGAAGCCGGATTGACTGAGTGCACCGCACAGCACATCACGGGTTGCGGCATGATCTTCCACGAGCAGGACTGCAGTCGTCACGATGATCCCTCGGCTGGGTGATTGTTTCCGAATTGCGGAAGCCGGACACGAACGATCGTTACGCCATCGCCGGACTCCGCCTCGATCATGCCTCCGTGTCCATGGGCGATTTCACGACAGAGGGAGAGGCCCAGACCGAAGCCACCCGTCGAGAACGACACTCCGGGCTCGAAGATCTCTTCGAGGTGCGCGGCCTCGATCCCGCTCCCTTCATCCTCGATCTCGAAGCAGGCCCATGCCGCTTTTCGACCCTCGAGATCGCCCGGCTCGCACCAGGCTCGGATCCCGATGCGATCCCCGGGCCGGGTGGCCTTGACGGCGTTATCGAGAAGGTTCTCGGCGACCGACAGCAGACGGCTCGGATCGCCGAGAAGCGGGATGCGTTGGGCCTCATGCGAGAGGCTCCAGATACGATCAGGGTGCAGGGTCGTCGCCGTGCAAACTGCGTCGGCGAGGATGCGTGTCAGATCGAGGCGGCGTCGATCGAAGCGGAGTCCGGAATGGAAGAGAAGCAGTCCGAGGCGCCGACTCATCTCGGATGCGGCACGCCGGATCGAGATCGCCTTCTCCCGAAGCGGTGAAGGCAGCTCCTCGGCCAGCGAGCTTCCGAGCGCGTAGACCTCCTCCGTGGGTTTTCGTAGCTCGTGAGCCGCGCCTCGGACGAACTCCGCGTGCAGCCGGCGCGAACGTACGAGGGCGAGCTCTCGAGCCTGACTCTCGACCTCCTGCTTCAGCTCCGCGAGCAGATCCAGCCGGTCGAGAGCGAGACCAGCGAAGGTGCACACGGTTTCGACCAGCGGAGCGATCTCCATCGAGCGCGCCGGGTCGGGGCCCGCCGCTACGAGGTACGGACTCTTCGCTTGATGCTCGCCTACCCGCGCGACAACCGTCCCGCCGGCCGGGCGCGGCGGGCGCTCGCTCCACGAGATCGACCGTGTCCAGGGATGCAGGAAGGCCTCCACCCTCTCCCGCACGACGCTCGGACACTGCGCCTCACAGATGGCCCGAGCAGTCTCGAGGACGCGTGCACGATCGCGGAGGCTGCTCTCGATCCAGGCCGTCTTCTCCTTCACGCGTCTCTCGAGTTCGGCCGTATTGGCAGCACTTCTGAGAGCTCTTGCCGCCGCCAACGCGAGGCCGTCGAGCAAACGAAAATCTTCTTCAGCGTACGGGAGCGCGTCGCTGCGCGAAGAGATGATGATGAGCGCCGGCGGCCCGCTCTGAGGCTCGAGGACGAGCACCACCTCGGCCTGCTCCGCATCGGGATCCTCGTGCCGCGCATGCGCGGTGACCACCCGCCGCCCGGAACCTCCGAACGCTCGCCAGAGCTCGAGCCCGCTGTCTCGAAGCCGGGAGCCCGGGGCCGCAGAGTCCGGAGGCAGTGGCAGGGCCTCCACCGCAGTCGCGCCAAATCGCCGCCGGATCAGGAAGCAGGCGGTCGCGAGCACCGCCTCCGGGCTTCCCGAACGTGCAAGGCGGCGAATGGCCTCATCGAGCACACCCTCGAGCCGGCGGGATCTCAGGGCGCGGCGGCGAGCTCCACGCTCGATGAGCGAGCGAAAGATGTGGAAGAGGACCACCGTGCCGAGCGCCAGCCCCACGCTCTCCGAGCGTCCCGCCCCAGCCGTGGTGGGCTCTCCCATTCCCACGCCGGCCGATGCCACGGCCAGCGCCAACACGATGGCCGCAAGTGCGCTGATGCCCGAGAAGAGCAGCTCGCGAAGCCAGAACGGAGGATCGAGCAGGTGATAGCGAACGATCGCCCACCCGAGAGCGACCGGGAAGCTCAAGGCACCGAGGAGCAGCAGACCTTCGAGGCCTCTCGAGTCCGCTCCACGCGCCACGAAGACGAGGGGACCGATGGCGCCCAGGCCGATCCCGGCAGCAAGCGCGCGCGTTCGAGCCTGCTCGATCGGCGTCATGGAACGGGAGCTCGAGAGGCTCGTGACCAGAAGTATCCCTGCTGCCGCCAGCGTGATCGCAACGGCAAAGCCCTCGATCAGCCTCGCGGTGCCTGCCTCGTGGAGCCGAAGCTGTGCGAGACCCGCCAATGCGAGCCAGAAGCCGTATGGCAACAGCGCGAACGACCGGACGCGCGATCGCGCAGCAACCACCGGGAACCGCATCGAGAGATGCATGAACGAAGCCGGGATCAGGCAAACCGCGAGCGATCCGAGCCGCGCCCGTGGCTCGAGCCAGGCCGCGAAGCTCGGCTCTGGCGGAAGAACGAGGTCGAAGAGCGAGAGCAGCGCCACAGCGGGCCAGAACGTCGCATTGAAGAGAGGGAAGGCGACCGGGTGGCGGCTTCCTGTGACGATCGCGAGCGAGAACAGCAGGAAGGTCGCCGCAAGCAGGGTGATCGGCCACTCGCGCGCAACCAGCCGCCATGAATCATCGGAGCTCACCGGGGCGAGGGTCGTGAGGACGCGCTCCGCTCGCCTCACACGAAGGCTCACGCGCCCCCCCGGCTGCACCCCCTCGAGCTCGCGACGCAGCGACCGCCGATCCGCGGGCTCGACCCATCCGCTGCCATCTCCTCTCGAGATACCGACGACCAGGTCGCCGGGTCGGAGATCGGCCCCGACGGAGGATAGGAATGCCGCACCAATGGGGACGCGGAGAGACGGGTCGAGAGGGGCCTCGAGTACCGGCGCGGGTCTATCCCACCTCCCGATCCACGAACCAACGAACGGGATCAGGAGCGCGATCGCCGCCGCGGCAGCGATCACAGCGTTGCGATCAGGCCGCCGCATCGAATCCCGATCCAGTGCGATGCTGCGGGAGCCAGCTCAGGAGCGCCGCAGGCAGCAGCAGGAGCTCGGCGATCAACGCGACGATGATCCCGAGGCTGGCCAGGAGGCCGAACGATGCGAGCCCGGCCCAGCGGGAGAACATCAGCATCGAGAACCCGAGGCTGAGGCAGAGGCTCGTGATGACCACGGCCTCGCCGACCGTCTTGAAAGCCGTGACGACGGCATCCCCCATGGGCACGCCAGCCTGCACCATCCGGCGGATCTGGAGCGTCAGATGAATCGTGTCGTCCACCACGATGCCGAGCAGGATGGCCGCCACCATCGCATTGGCCGGCTCGATGCCGATTCCCACCCAGCCCATCAAGCCCAGCAGGCTGAACACGGGAAGCACGTTCACGATCACGGCCCAGAACACGAGCGTCCAACTTCCCCAGAGCAGCGCGAGGAATATGACGCTCACCGACAGGAAGGCAGAGGCGAAGCTGCCCCATTGCGTGCTGCGGATCTCATGTACTGCGAGCTCCGCAAGGACGAGACCACCCTCCAGCTCAGCATGGTATCCCTGGGGCGCGATCTCACGATTGAGCTCGTCGACGAAGCCGCGAACTCGCTCGAGGTAGG
>CAYGXT010000007.1:0-1616 GCA_964353695.1 uncultured Myxococcaceae bacterium | reverse complement strand
AATCGAGAAGGCTCCAGGTAAAGCCCGTCGATGGCTCCGCGTCGAAGTATCGCTCGATTCGATCGAGGATCCGGAGCGTTCCTTCATCGTATACGCGGGCGCCCCGAGGAACCGTCAGCACCAGCTCCGTAGTCATCGGCTTGCGAAAGTTCGCCTCGATGAAGCGGACGGAACGCATGATGAAGGAGTGCTCACCGAAGCCCACGTCGCTGGCATAGCGCAGCTCGCGCACACCCAATGCAAAGGCTCCCAGGAGGGCGAGTCCGAGGAGGAGCACGAGGCGAGGACGGCGGAAGGCCGCGTCGTGGGCCACGCCGAGGATGCTGGTGACGAGCTCCGATTCGCGCCTCGCTGGTCGTGATCGCGTCATGCTGAGGCAGATCAGGGATGGGATGACCGTGAAGATGACGACGAAGCTGCAGAGCACGCCGATGACGGCAACCAGTCCGAACTCCCGAAAGATCTGCAGATCGCTCCAGAGGAAGGAGGCGAAGCCAGCGGCGGTGGTGACGGCACACCAGAAAGCACCTGCACCCACGTCCTGCGCCGCCTCGATCAGCGCCTGGGCCGGCACTCGCGCCTCGCTGCGGAGAAAGGCCGTGATGAAATGCATCGTGGCCGCAGTCCCGATCACGACCAGAAGGGGCGGGATGGCGGCGATGATGGCGGTCAGTGGAATTGCGCTGACCGCAACGAGGCCGTATGTCGACACCGCCACCGCCGCAACGGCAATCACGGGTAGCAGCACGAGGCGCAGATCCCGGAACACGAACCAGAGCACGCCGAGCATGACCGCGATCATCAGCGCCGACAGATTCATGGAGTCCCGGTCGAGATCGTCGCTGGAAAGCACCGTCCACGCCGGATCGCCGGCGACGAAGATCTCTCCTCCGAGCTCGACCTCATACGGAGCGCGCAGATGCATGATCCCATGCACGAGCTCCCGTACGGAGCTGCTCTCGAGAGATTGAAGCTCGACGACGACGCCCGCGGTCCGAGCGTCTCGAGAGATGACGGCGTTGGCGAGGAAAGGCTCGGCCGGGGCCCGGCGGGCGAGATCGGCCCAGCCGTCGTCGAGTACGTACTGTCCATCGGACCTTCGCGTTGCGAGCGTGCGCGTCTCGAGCGGGCCAACGAGAATCGGCGTGTTGAGCAGACTCCAGGTGCGCCGAACGTTCGGGAGCCGATCGACGTCGCGCTGCAGGCGCCCGATGAGATCGAGTGCGCGTGGCTCCGTCGCCGTTTCGCAGAATCGACCATCCTGACATCCGACGGCGATCACGACGTGAAGGCCGCTCTCGAACTCCTCGAGAAAGGCCGTGAGGTGCCGCACGCGAGCGTCGTTTGGACCGAAGTAGGCGGGATAGCCGACCTCGCTCCTCAGCTTCCCGATCTGGCCGAGCGCGAAACCGATGATCAGACAGAACGCTGCGAGGATCGCCCACGGATGGCGAACGCTCGTCTGGGTCAGGGCGCGCGTGAATCGAGCGATTCGAAGGTGCATGGGCGCGTCCCGCTCCGCTTCAGAAAACGTCCCAGTATAGATCCATACGTTGCAAGTTCTGGAAACTATTGACGTTTTCTTGCCACCAACAGCCGCCAAACGGAGCTAAGCC